>USLQ01000156.1 GCA_900555545.1 uncultured Oscillospiraceae bacterium
ACACGCCAGAACCTGAAAAAGACGCTCCAATCCTCCAACGATCTGGCCAACCGCGTGCAGAAGTTTGTCGACTGCCGCAGTAAGGATGTCACCCGGCGCGAGCTCTTCATCGTGGAGGGCGATTCCGCGCTCGGCGCGTGTAAGCAGGCGCGTGACTCCGAGTTCCAGGCGATCATTCCCCTGCGCGGCAAGATCCTCAACTGTTTGAAGAGCGAGTATGCCAAGATCTTTAAGAGCGACGTCATTACGGATCTGGTCAAGGTACTCGGCTGCGGTGTGGAGACGGGCGGCAAGGCCAGCAAGGAACTGGCCACCTTCAGCCTGGATAATCTCCGCTGGGACAAGGTCATCATCTGTACCGATGCGGACGTGGACGGCTTCCAGATCCGCACGCTGGTGCTCACCATGATCTACCGCCTGATGCCCACATTGATCGAGCAGGGGCGTGTTTTCATTGCGGAGACGCCTCTCTATGAGATTACCCACAAGGGGGAGACGTGGTTCTGCTATACGGAGAGTGAAAAGTCAGCTGTCCTCAAAGAGCTTGGGGAAAAAGCGCGGCCGACCATTCAGCGCTCCAAGGGACTTGGTGAAAACGATGCGGACATGATGTCCCTCACCACCATGAACCCGGCTACCCGCCGCCTGATCAAGGTGACGCCGGACAGCGCGGAGGAGACGGCGCGTGAATTTGAGATGCTGCTGGGCAATGATTTGAACGCCCGTAAGGAGCACATCGCCACCGACGGCCATCTCTATCTGGATCTGACCGACGTGAGCTGAGGAGGGAAAGAATATGGCTAAAAAAAAGCAGAATCCACGCCCTGCCAAGCAGGAGACTAATCCCAATGCCCACATCCTTGGTGCTGGTACCGTCGTGGAGCAAAAGATCACTCAGACCCTTGAGGTCAACTATATGCCCTACGCGATGAGCGTCATTCTCTCCCGCGCGATCCCGGAGATCGACGGGTTTAAGCCCTCGCATCGCAAGCTGCTCTACACGATGTACAAGATGGGGTTGCTTACAGGTGGACGCACCAAGTCCGCCAATATTGTGGGTACCACCATGCGCCTGAATCCGCATGGCGATGCCGCGATTTATGATACGATGGTCCGCCTGTCCGTGGGGTATGAGGCGCTGCTCCACCCCTACGTGGATTCCAAGGGTAACTTCGGCAAGGCGTATTCCCGCGATATGCAGTGGGCCGCCTCCCGTTACACGGAGGCAAAGCTCGCTTCCATTTCCCAGGAGCTCTTCGCCGATATTGATAAAAACACCGTGGACTTTGTCGATAACTACGATGCCACGATGAAGGAGCCTACGCTCCTGCCGGTGACATTCCCCTCCATCCTTGTCAATGCCAACACGGGTATTGCCGTCGGTATGGCGAGCTCCATTTGTTCCTTTAACTTGGCGGAGGTGTGCAATACGGCCATCGCCCTGATGCGCAACCCTGACCACGACGTAATGGATACACTCAAAGCGCCTGATTTCACCGTGGGGGCAACCGTGCTCTATGACCGGGACGCCATCCGGAACGTGTATGAGACGGGCCGCGGCAGCATCCGTGTGCGCGGGAAATACGCCTACGACAAGGAGAATAACTGCATCGATATTACGCAGATCCCACCCACCACAACCGTGGAGGCCATTATTGATAAAATTATCGAGAAGGTCAAGGCCAACGTGATCCGCGAGATCAATGATGTCCGTGACGAGACGGATAAAAACGGCCTGAAGATCACGATCGATCTCAAGCGCGGTGCCAACCCCGAGAAGCTGATGCAGAAAATCTATAAGATGACGCCGCTCGAGGATTCCTTTGCCTGTAATTTTAACGTGCTGGTAAATGGCGTTCCGCGCGTACTAGGCGTCAAGGCGCTGCTGGGGGAGTGGACCGCGTTCCGCATGGGGTGTGTCCGCCGCCGGACGCAGTTTGATCTGGATAAGGCGTCCGCCCGCCTGCACGTACTCAAGGGCCTGTCCAAGATCCTGCTCGATATCGACAAGGCGATTCGCATCATCCGGGAGACGGACGAGGAGAGCGAGGTCGTCCCGAACCTGATGATTGGTTTCGGCATAGACGAGACGCAGGCGGAGTACGTGGCGGAGATCAAGCTGCGCCACCTCAACCGCGAGTATATCCTCAAGCGCACCGCCGATATGGAGAGCCTGAAAAAACAGATTGCAGAGCTGAAAGGTATTCTGGGCGACGATGATAAAATCCGGGAGATTATCATTGGCGAGTTGGAGGAGGTCGTGCGCAAGTACGGCCAGCCGCGCAAAACCGATATCTGCTATGATCTGAGCGGGATTGATTCCGCCGCAGAAGAGGAGGAGATCCCGGACTATCAGGTGGATCTCACCTTCACGCGTGACGGCTACTTGAAAAAGGTGCCGGAGCTGAACGCCCGCCGCTCCACAGAGAACAAGCTGAAGGAAGGGGACGCGGTTGTCTACCGCGAGGTTGTCCCCAACACCACGCAGCTGCTGTTCTTTACCGATAGGCAGCAGGTGTATAAGGCGCGTCTGAGCGACTTTGCCGATACCAAGATGAGCAATCTGGGCGAATATATCCCATCCGCGCTCGGCTTTGACCCGGAGGAGAAGGTCTTTGCCATGATCCCGCTGGAGAAGTACGAGGGATATATTATCTTTGTCTTTGAAAACGGCAAGCTGGCCAAGATCCCGGCGAGCTCCTATGAGACCAAGACGAACCGTAAAAAGCTCATGAATGCCTATTCCGGCGCATCGCCGCTCGTCAGCTGCCTGTATATCCCGGAGGACTGCGACCTGCTGATCTCCTCCACGTCGGGCAAGTATCTGATCCTGAATACAGCGCTCGTGCTGCCTAAGGCCACGCGCGATACAATTGGCGTCAATGTCATGACGCAAAAGCGCAGCTGCGTCGTCAGCGAGGCGAAGATCTTCACTCCCGGTGAGCTCTCCATGGATTACCGCTACCGGGCGCGCAAGCTCCCCTCCGCCGGTGTTATGCTGGCAGACGGTGACAATGCCGACCAACTGCACCTGTAAAGGAAACGGCATCTCGTTTTAAAAAAGAAGCATTTTGGGCCCTCGACCGGCTTTTTACCGGTCGAGGGCCCTTGCGATACTTGCATTAGGATCAACTGAGAGGTATAATGTCATATGGTTAGTTTTGGCTAACTATATAACAGCCCTTTTTGGCGGCATACTATATGCAGGGAGGTTGTTTCAATGGCGAATAAAATGAAGCTGATATTAATCCGGCACGGGGAAAGTGAATGGAATAAGCAGAACCTGTTCACCGGGTGGACGGATGTCGATCTCTCCGACCGGGGGCGTGAGGAAGCGCAGCAGGCGGGGGAGGTTCTCAAGGCGGAGGGGTATGACTTTGATCTCTGTTATACGTCTTATCTCAAGCGGGCGATCCACACGTTGAACAGTGTTTTACAGCAGCTTGATCGGGAGTGGCTGCCCGTTGTCAAGTCCTGGAAATTGAACGAACGTCATTACGGCGCTCTCCAGGGCCTGAACAAAGCGGAGACTGCGGCAAAATACGGCGACGGACAGGTGAAAATCTGGCGGCGTTCCTTTGACGTTTGCCCGCCCGCTTTGGATCCATCGGACAGCCGTTGTCCGCGTGGACATTCCCAGTACCGGGAGGTTGATCCAAATCAGCTGCCGCTGACGGAGAGTTTGAAAGATACCATTGCACGTGTTGCCCCCTATTTTGATCGGGAGATCAAACCGCAGATGGAGCGGGGACGGCGTATTATTATTGCAGCGCACGGGAATTCCCTGCGCGCGCTTGTAAAATATTTTGAAAATTTGACCCCTGAACAGATTTTAGAGGTTAATATTCCAACCGGAGTTCCTCTTGTGTATGAATTTGACCGGGATTTCCGGGTTGTACACAAGCGGTATCTTGGCAATGCTGAGGCGATTGCAGCCAAAATCAACAGCGTGGCCGATCAGGGCAGGGCCAAATAATTCTCGAATGGAAAAGGATTGAAGTATGGAAATGATTCTTTGGGCCGCATATGGTACCGGATTTACATTTTTAATGACGGCGCTCGGAGCGGCTACGGTGCTTTTTTTCCGCCGGAGTGTCTCCGGCGGTTTACAGCGCATTTTTTTGGGATTTGCCGCCGGGGTGATGATTGCAGCCTCTGTCTGGTCGCTCAT
>USLQ01000157.1 GCA_900555545.1 uncultured Oscillospiraceae bacterium
CGGCAGCCTTGGCCATATCGCCCTTGGCGAATACGGCGACACGCACCTTTTTACCGGTGCCGTTGGGCAGAACAACCGCGCCGCGGACCTGCTGGTCGGCATGGCGGGAGTCAACGCCCAGGCGTACATGGACCTCTACGGTCTCATCAAACTTGGCAGTTGCGGTCTTGACGGCGAGGTCAAGTGCCTCCGCGGGATCGTATAATTTGGATCTGTCGATCAGCTTTGTGCTGTTGACATACTTTTTACCATGTTTCATAGCTTATTTACCTCCCATTAAGTGGTAACCGGATTCTTCCTCCCACGCAGGGAAATCAGTCGGCAACCGTAATACCCATGCTGCGGGCTGTACCCTCGATCATGCTCATGGCGGCCTCAATCGTCGCCGCGTTTAGATCGGGCATCTTCTGCTCCGCAATCTTCCGAACCTGTTCCTTTGTAACTGTGGCAACCTTGGTCTTGTTCGGTGTGCCGGACGCCGTCTCAATACCACAGGCCTTCTTGAGCAGAACTGCGGCGGGCGGAGTCTTTGTTACGAAAGTGAAAGAACGGTCGGCATATACGGTGATTACGACCGGGATCGTAAGACCTGCATCGTTCTTTGTACGCTCGTTGAACTCCTTGGTGAATGCCATGATGTTAACGCCATGCTGGCCGAGCGCGGGGCCGACAGGCGGTGCCGGGGTTGCTTTTCCGGCGGGAATCTGCAATTTAATAAATCCTACAACCTTCTGAGCCATTATGTGTTGCACCTCCATAATATGTGGTAAATGGCGGGACGGCTTAGCGCCCCTCCCACGAGCGCACGCCGGGGGCATGCACTGTAAAACCAAGCGGCGAGTGGCCGCATTTTACCATATTTGACAATTTGATGAATGTTTCAGGCGGTTCAGTCTTCCTCCCGCTCCACCTGATCGAGTTCAAATTCAACAGGGGTCTCCCTGCCGAACATGGAAATCGTGACGCGAACATAGTTCTTCTCCGTGTCGATCTCGTCCACCTTGCCCGTAAAGCCCTCAAACGGGCCGTCGGCTACGGTGACTGTATCGCCCACCGCGTAGTCCACTTCCACGGAGTGTTTCTCCACGCCAAGGCTGGCGACCTCTTTCTCCGTCAGCGGTACGGGTTTGCTCCCCGGGCCGACGAACCCGGTCACACCACGCGTGTTGCGGATCAGGTACCATGTCTCATCCGTCATTTCAAGGTCATCGTTGACAGCAAGCTTGACCAGCACATAGCTGGGGAAGATCTTGCGTTCGACCTCGGTTTTCTTATTATCCTTGATCTCCGTGACCGTCTCCGTAGGGATCTTGACATCGAGGATCAAATCGTGCATATTGCGGTTTTCCACAACCTTTTCGATATCCGAAGCAACTTTATTCTCATATCCGGAATAGGTGTGGACCACAAACCATCTGGCGTTTTCAGACATCAGACAACCCCCAATCAGCCGATGATAAACCCGTCAAGCAGATTCATCATGCCGGCCGCCGCTGTGGTGTCCGCCGCCGGAGCGGTCGTATCCCCAGCCGCCTGGGTATCCGTCTCAGCCTGTGTGTCAGCCTCCGTCTGGGCCTCCGTTTCATCCTCGGCCTGCTCTGTCTGGAGCATTGGGGAGGCGGATACGGAATAGACCAGCAGTTTCTCTACGCCAAAGTCGAACAGCCACACAAAAATACCGATGAATACAATCACCGCAAGTACGATGCCCGTATTCTTGAGCACTGTTTTACCGTCCGCCCAGATGATCTTTTTCCCCTCGGAGAAAAAGCCTTTGACAAACCGCTTGATCGCCCGGCCCATCCGGACAAAGATATTCGGCTTCTTCTCGGCCGCCTTGGCCTTTTTGGCCGGTTTTACCGCAGGTGCGCCTTCCACTTTCTGATCCGGGGCTTTTTTGTTCTTGTTTGCCATAATCTCCCTCCGTCCGATTACTTCGTCTCTTTATGGAGAGTGTGTTTTTTGCAGAACCGGCAATACTTGTTCATTTCCAGCCTGTCCGGGTCGTTCTTCTTGTTCTTCATGGTGTTGTAATTGCGCTGCTTGCACTCCTGGCAAGCCAATGTGACTCTGACTCTCATGTTCGGCACCTCCGCTTAACATTGGAATAATAAATTGGCCTCCCTCTCGACAAAAACGAGGGTACAAAAAAAGAACCCTCCGAGAGGTACTATCACTATACCACAATTGGGGCAAGCGGTCAAGTGTTTTGTCCGATTTTTTTGTTGCACCCTCTCCGGGATTCAAAACATCATGCACCAGGAACATTCTCCGCCCTGTTTCGTCACTTTATACGATATTTTTTGCTTTATTTTTACGCCGTGTTCTGATATAATGTTTATATCTATACGTTTGTATTTTATCAAACCACTACGGAGGCAAGAGAAATGAGAGAATTATCCCTGGGTGGGGAGTGGCGGTTTCGCGAAGCCGGCAGCGGCGACTACATGACGGCGGCCGTCCCCGGGTGCAACTATTTGGATCTGATGGCCCTTGGCAAGCTGAAAGACCCCTTTGTCGGGCTGAACGAAGCGGAAACGCTGTGGGTGGCGGAAAAAGACTGGGAGTATGAGCACACCTTTTTCGTCTCCGACGATCTCCTCCGCGAGGATGTGGCGCTGCTCACATGCAGCTGCCTGGATACGCTGTGTGATATTTATATTAATGAAACAAAAGCCGGCAGCAGCCAGAACTGCTTTCTCCCCTACTGTCAGGACGTCAAGCGCTTTCTGAAGGAAGGGGAAAACGCCATCCGCATCGTCTTTTTCTCTCCGATTCGGTACATCGAGGAGAAGCAGAAAGCCGACAAAATGCCCCGCAACAACAACGGCATGTCGGGCATTCCGCACATCCGCAAAACCCAGTGCCACTTCGGATGGGACTGGGGCCCGGTGATCCCTGTGAGCGGCATCGCCGGTAAGATCGGTATCCGGTTTTACTCCTCCTACAAACTCGGGGATTTGCGCATCACGCAACGCCATCACGACGGCGTGGTCGACCTTGCCGTCGATACCGCTGTGGAGGCTTTGGCAAGCGGCGGCGCATATCAGTTGAAGATTAAGCTCATCTCCCCCTCCGGTGAGGTGCTTGAGGTCAGGGAGAGTGAGAGTGCCGGGCGAACAGACTTTACCATCCGCGACCCCGAACTGTGGTGGACGAACGATCTCTCCCTGCGCAAGACACAGCCCCTCTACACCATCGAGGTCACACTCAAGCAAAACGGCGCGCTGCTCGACTCCTCCTCCAAAAAGATCGGACTGCGCACGATCCGTCTCGACCGGTCGGACGATAAATATGGACAAAACTTCAAATTTGTCCTGAATGGCGTGGATCTGTTTGCCAAGGGTGCCAATTACATCCCGCCGGATTCCATGATCACGCGCTTCACGGCGGCAGACCGCGAAAAGCTCATCCGCAGCTGCGCACAGGCAAACATGAATATCATCCGCGTATGGGGCGGCGGAAACTATGAGACCGACGAATTTTATGACTACTGCGACCAGTACGGCATCCTTGTCTGGCAGGATTTCATGTTCGCCTGCCAGCCCTACCCCTTCTATGACGAGGCGCTGCTCACCAACGTGAAGGAGGAGGTCGCCTCCAACGTTAAACGCCTGCGGCATCACGCCTGTTTAGCGCTGTGGTGCGGCAACAACGAGCTGGAGACAATGTCCATCGCCTGGCGCACATACAAAAAGCTGATGGACTGGACAGAGAAGTTCTTCTACCACATCCTGCCTGATCTTGTCAACGAAAACGACGGGGAGACCTCCTTCATCGCAGGGTCCCCCATCGGGCGCGAGTACATGAAGGGCTTCTCCTCCGATAAAGATGGCGATACACACCTGTGGGCCGTTTGGCATGGCTTGCAGCCGCTCACCTATTACCGCAAGAGCTACACGCGCTTTTGCAGCGAGTTCGGGCTGGAATCCATGCCCTGCCGCAATGCGGTGGACTATTTCTCCCAGGGGAAGGATCTTTCGCTCACGAGCAAAACCTTTAACGCCCACCAGAAGAGCCCGAGCGGCAATCAGAAAATGCTCTTTTACATCGCCGAAAAATACAGGATCCCCAACCAGTTTGACGACCTGCTGTATATGACGCAGCTGATCCAAGCCGAGGGCGTGCGGGACGCCGTAGAACA
>USLQ01000158.1 GCA_900555545.1 uncultured Oscillospiraceae bacterium
ATTCGGCGGGCAAGCCCTATTGCAGCGGGATGACGGTTGTCCCGTTTGCGGAGAGCTCCGCCCCGGACGCCAGCGTCAACAACTACCGGCCCATCCCGCTCTACGGGGAGGACGCCGCTCGGGTAAAACAGACGCTCATCTCCCGCTCCGCCCCGCTGCCCAACGGCATTAGCGATCCCGCCTGTGCAGGCGTAGACTTTTAGTGCAGTATCCACTCTTTGCATGTAACCCCTATATCCACCCACCAAGCGAGGCAAAATTATGATTGATAAAATGTGTATCCGGGGTGCAAAAGTCCACAATTTAAAAAATATCGACGTGGATATCCCCTTAAATCAAATCGTCGGTATTGCCGGCGTCTCCGGCTCCGGAAAGTCCTCCTTAGCTCTTGGTGTGCTGTACGCGGAGGGCTCGCGGCGGTATTTGGACGCCCTTTCCACCTATACGCGCCGGCGAATGACACAGGCTTCCAAGGCCGCAGTGGACGAGGTGCTGTACGTCCCTGCAGCACTTGCGCTGCATCAGCGCCCCGCCGTTCCGGGTATCCGAAGCACCTTTGGAACCGGTACAGAATTGCTCAACAGCCTGCGCCTGATGTATTCGCGCCTCGCAAACCACCGCTGCCCCAACGGCCACAATCTGCCCCCCTCGCTGGCCGTAGCGGCAGGAAAAGATCTGGTCTGCCCCGAGTGCGGCATCCATTTTTACGCCCCATCCGCCGAGGAACTCGCTTTCAATTCACAGGGCGCCTGCCCAAAATGCAACGGAACAGGCAGTGTGCGCACCGTCGATATTGATTCGCTTGTGCCGGATGATTCGCTCACCATTGACGACGGGGCAGTCGCGCCATGGAACAGCCTGATGTGGTCGCTGATGACCGATGTCTGCCGGGAAATGGGCGTACGTACGGATGTCCCTTTCCGAGAGCTGAGCGAGCGTGAGAAGGAGATCGTCTATCACGGTCCGGCCGTTAAAAAGCACATCCTCTACAAGGCCAAAAGCTCTAATCAGGCGGCGGAACTGGATTTCACCTACTTTAACGCCATCTACACTGTGGAAAACGCCCTATCAAAAGTGAAGGACGAAAAAGGTATGAAACGGGTTGAAAAATTCCTGAAGGAGGAGATTTGTCCGTTGTGCGGCGGGACGCGCCTCTCCGAAACAGCACGCCAGCCAAAGCTGCGGGGCATCTCTCTTGACAAGGCTTGCGCCATGACGCTCGACCAGCTGATTGATTGGGTGCAGGGCGTTCCACAGACTTTGCCTGCGGAGATGCAACCGATGGCACAAAGCATCTGCGAATCCTTTGTGGGCTCCGCCAGGCGGTTGATCGATCTAGGGCTCGGATATCTGTCTCTGGATCGCTCCTCCGCCACACTCTCCACAGGGGAACGCCAGCGTATGCAGCTCGCCCGTGCTGTTCGCAACCGAACAACCGGTGTCCTATACGTATTGGATGAGCCATCCATCGGACTGCACCCATCCAATATTGCCGGGCTGACGGGCGTCATGCACGATCTCGTAGCCGATGGGAACTCGGTAATCCTGGTTGATCATGACACCCAGATCCTGAAAGAGGCGGACTGGGTGATTGAAATGGGACCGCAGGCGGGCGCAAAGGGCGGATATATCATCGCCCAGGGAACAGTAGAGACTATTAAGAAGGATCCTTCATCGCAGATCGGGCGTTTTTTATCGGGACAGGCTCACTTGTATCGGCGGCATTGTACCGCCTCCGATACAATGTTTGAAAATGGTATGTTACACCTGGCCACCTCACAGCTGCACACTGTAAAACCACTGGAGGTCAATATTCCAAAAGGACGGCTGACCGTCGTGACCGGCGTCTCCGGATCGGGCAAGACAACCCTGATTTTGGAGAGCCTGATTCCCGCCCTGCACGCGCACATCGACGGCACCAAAATGCCGGAGCACATCCGCGCAGTACAGGCAGAAGGTATCCGGCACGTCAAGCTGATTGACGCCACGCCGATCGGCATCAATGTGCGTTCAACTGTGGCAACCTACGCCGGCGTTCACGACGAATTGCGCAAGCTGTATGCAAAATCTGCTATCTCGAAGGAAAAGGGACTCAAAGCGGGCGACTTTTCCTACAATACTGGCAGTCTTCGCTGCCCAGGCTGCGACGGTACGGGAATCATCAGCCTGGACGTTCAGTTTTTGCCAGATGTCACGATTCCATGCCCGGACTGCCGCGGCTCACGGTACGCACGGGCTGCCTACCAAATCCGCCTGACGAACGGAACCGGTAATTCCTGTTCCCTGCCGGAGCTCATGGAGATGGATGTAGATGATGCCCTTGTTTTTTGCAGTGAGATGAAAAATGTCTTTCCGAAATTAAAAATTTTACAACAACTCGGCCTCGGATATCTAACGCTCGGCGAAGAAACCCCAGGTCTCTCGGGGGGAGAGGCGCAGCGATTAAAGCTCGCCAGCGAGATTGGAAAGACGCAGACGGATTCCATCTTCGTCTTTGACGAGCCCAGCATTGGCCTGCATCCGCTGGATGTCCAAGTATTATTGCAGGTTTTCCAAACTTTGATCGATCATGGCGCGACGGTCCTCGTCATTGAACACGATTTGGATATCATCCGCAATGCGGACTATATCATCGATATGGGTCCCGGCGGTGGAGATGCGGGCGGGCGGATTGTCGCCGAGGGAACGCCGCAGGAAATCGCTCAAAACCCGAATAGCATTACGGGGAACTATCTATAAAATGTAAAACCTTCCCTTCCCAATGCTATGGGTATCTCAGATGGAGCGGACCAAGCTCCTTATTCATCACTTTTTAAGTTTATCAATAATAAAAGGTCTGTTCTGGATTGATTGCCAAAACAGACCTTTTTGCTGGTTTTATTGATTAGCGGCTGATATAGTCGAGCGGATCGACACGGGTTCCGTATTTATACACTTCAAAGTGCAGGTGCGGTCCGGTGGAATTGCCAGTGCTACCGACTCGGCCGATCGCCTGACCCTTCTCCACATATTCGCCATAGCTGACCCCCAAGGAGGAACAGTGGGCATAACGGGTCTTGAGCCCGCCGCCATGGTTGATAATAATATTATAGCCGTAATCCCCGTCGTAACCGGCATATTCTACCGTGCCGGATTCGGCCGCACGGATCACATGGCCATACGCACCGCCGCCGGAAATATCAACCCCGGAATGCAACCTGCCCCAACGATATCCGTATGGGGAAGAAATTTGATACAAACCATCTACCGGCCACGCCATGGAACCGCTGCCCTGGACAATGGTTCCGCCGGGCAGGCCCGCCACACTGCGCGTCCCGACGCTGACCTCCTCGTCGACCGGATCCTTAATGCGCTCGCGGGAGACCTCCTCCGCGCTTACACGGATTCCATCCACATAGGAGACAAGCTCCGTCACCCGATCAATACCGACCTCACCCTCGCGTGTCGTCTTGGTGATCCCTTTCAGCAGGGTATCACTGTTGGTGCGTACCGTATCGTACGGAATCTCCTCATCGCGCTGCTCCGTCTTAATGACACGCACCTGCAGGAACCGCACCTCGTTGGATACCGTGAGCACATCGCCAATATGGATCTCTTCCGTCAGGCCCGGGTTCATGGCAAAGAGCTCGCTGGAAGACTTATCGTACTTCTGCGCGATTCCGGAGACGGTGTCGCCCTCCGCAACCGTATAATAGACGGCCGCTTCCTTTGTCCCGCTGATGGTGTCAAGCAACTTGTTCGCATCCCACATGGTCTCCTCCGTATCCGGATAGAGTCCCTGAACGTACTCAACCTCCTCCACAAAATCCACTAAAGTCCCCGGATTCTGTTGGCGGACGGGCTCAAGCAGGGTATCCAGCACACGGATCGCATCCGTCTCATTACGGACTGCACACAGGAAGCTGCCATCGATATAGATCCCACAGGCGTTGGTCAGATTGTAGTCGGATGCCTCGATCAGCCTGTCCCGCAGGGTCTGTACATCTGTCAGCTTATTCTGGTCGACGATCTTGAGCGCATAGACCGGCTGGGACTTAATGACATTTTGGCTCTCTTCCCCATCCATGCCGATCAGCTCATTGGCGGAGTCGCGCGCCTGCGCATAGACCGCC
>USLQ01000159.1 GCA_900555545.1 uncultured Oscillospiraceae bacterium
GGCTCGCGCCGGATTACCGCTTCCCGGCCCAGATTGAGGATGCCGCGCAGGCGCTCCGCTGGGTGCGGGAGAACGCGCCGCTGTACCAGGGCGATCCGGAGCGGATTTTTCTGGTGGGGGATTCGGCCGGAGCACATCTGAGCGCCCTGCTGGCCTGTGCCTGCACAGAGCCTGCGCTGGCGGACACGCTCGGTGTGGCGGAGATGATTCGAGGGATTCCTGTATCGGGGACAGGCCTGCTGTGCGGGGCATTCGATCTGGAGAGTGCGGCACAGGTGCGAACACCGAATATCAGCGCCTACCTGCTGGGGCTGTTCGGCGTGGGGGAACTCTCGGAGATCGATCAGTGGGATGAAATTTCCCCGGCGCGCCATATTACGCCGGCCTTTCCGCCCTCCTTTTTGACGCACGCGCGGGCGGACGGCCTTTTCCCGCAGAGTGTGGAGCTGGCACGGGAATTGGAGCGCAACGGCGTCCGCCATACGTGCCTGTTCCTGGATGAGCGGGACAACGCCTATTTTCACGACTACCAGATGGTATATTTTTTTCCGGTGTATAAAAAGAGCATCCGCGCGATGACGGATTTTTTCCACAGTTGTATATAACGCCGAAATAAGTGATAGAAAGAACCGGTTTCAGCCTGTTGCTGGAACCGGTTCTTTTGTATGCTGTAAATGATTTTCAGGGGGAATCAGCTGACCTGGGGCCCATCCTGCCCGGTGGGCAGATGGTACCCCCGCAGTGCGTAGTAGGCAAGCGCCTTGTGGATCATGTCCTCCGACACATTAAAGTATTCGGCCAGATCCCAAGGGGTGCTTTTTCCCGCAGCTACGGCTTCTTTTAAATGCTGCCAGGGGATCATCAGCCGGATTGCGCAGCGCTCCGCCCGGGCTTCATGCTGTTCCACCAGATAGGCGGGACTGTCCACCGGATGAGTGCTCCCCGTCATGATGTGGCCGATCTCGTGGGCGAGGATATCGCTCTCCTGAACGGAATTGCACAGGCAGTTCGGGTTTAAAAACACGGCGTATTCGCCGCCCATCTCAATGGTCACGGCGGGAATCTGGCCGAGCTCCCCCTGATAGACGGCCACCCCGTTCTGTTGGAGCAAATCGTATAGATCTTCGGGACTTTTCATGATAAATACCCCCTGTATTTCAAAAAAATACAACGAAGTTCGTTTCATTCGGTTTGATATATAACGTTATTCGTACTATTATAAAATTACAACGTGATTCGTTATACATCGTACTTCGCTATCTGTGAATCCTATTATACTCCAAACTAATGTTCGAATCAAGGCCATAAATGGGACATTTAAAAGAATTTGACCTTTTACAGCAAAAAAATCTCCGGTTTGAGGCCGGTGATCTATAAAAAACAGATGGAGGTGTGTCCAGTGGAAATTTAATTATATTTTGACAGGCGCGGCCGAGGCCGCGCATCGTAAACGCAATGCCACCGGAACAATAATACCAAAATTAAAAAAGGAGGTCCTGAATGATGGACGAAATGGTATTGGAAGTACAAAAATGGTTGAACAAAACATACGATGATATCAACATTGCGGAGGATGGCTACACCGGTCAGGAGACTGTAAATGGCCTGATCAAAGCGCTCCAGCAACGAGCTGAACAACAAGGGGGCCGGACTGGCAGTAGACGGTGACTTTGGCGCCGGTTCCTATAACGCCTTTACAAGTATAATCGGCAGTATTGGCCAGGGGAGCACTAACACAAATCTGAACTACATTGTCCAGGGCGGCTGCTGGTGCAAGGGGTATAATCCCAAATATTTTGACGGCGACTTTGGCGAGGCGACTGCATCCGCTATTACGGAATTTCAGGAGGATGCCGGCGTGGCGGCTACGGGTTCCGTCACTGCCGTTGTCATGAAGGCGCTGCTGAATACGGATGGCTTCAAGTGGTCCCTTTCCGGGGACGGGAATACCCGAAAGGTGCAGCAGTTCCTCAATGGCAATTACAGCGGAATTTATGGCAGCGATATCGGGCTGATCCCCACCAATGGCGTCTATGAGCGCAAGACAAGTCAAGCGATGCTCTATGCCGTACAGACGGAGGGAGGTGTGGATACGGACGGCGTCTGGGGCAACGGCACTAAAGGTTGCCTGCCCAAACAAATGTCGGAAGGTAGTGACAAAACAGCCTTCGTCAAGCTCCTTCAGTGTGCACTGACACTAAACAAGTGCTACGGTAGTGCTATTGACGGGGAATATGACGGTAGTGTCACTAATGCGGTAAAGGATTTTCAGACTAGTATGGCGCTGGGTGGGAACGGTATCACCGATGTTCCCACATGGTGCGCATTGCTGGTGAGCTGTGGGGACAAGGAACGGGCAGCAAAGGCATGCGACTGTGCCACCAAGCTGACCGCCGCCAAGGCCAAGACGTTATACGATAACGGTTATGAGATCGTGGGGCGATACCTAACGGGGACAATGGCCGGCGGCGCCAGCAAAGCGCTGACAAATGAGGAGATTCAGATTGCCTTTAACGCCGGGCTGCACATTTTCCCCATTTTCGAGACGAGCGGCGACAGCCTCAGCCACTTCTCCTATGACCAGGGCCTGATCGATGCGGCGGATGCAATCAATGCCGCGAGCGGGTTCGGATTCCCGACGGGGACTACCATCTATTTTGCAGTAGATGTGGATGCGCTCCAGGATGAAATTGACGAGCGCATTATTCCCTACTTTAATGCGGTCAATGACCGGTTTGCCCGTGCAAACTCCCCCTATCAGATTGGTGTTTACGGCACGCGCAATGTGTGCACAAACCTCGGTACCCAGGCGGCGAAATCCTTCGTTGCAGATATGTCCTACGGTTGGAGCGGCAATATGGGATTTTCAATGCCCAAGAACTGGGCGTTTGACCAGTTTGCAACGGTTTCGGTCGGCTCGGGAGAGGGCATGATTGAGATTGATAAGGATGCAGCTTCGGGAGCCGATGACGGCGTTTCCCAGGTGAAACTGCCTTCACCAGAGGAGGTAACGGCGCAGCGGAACTTTATCAATCATGTGTTTCAGGGGATGCCCTTTGCGGATCAGATTCCGGTTACGATGGAGGTCGGAAAAACGTACACCCTCTTTGATCTTGTCTGCCTGAAGGCTGAAATATCGTATAACACAACCATGAGCACGGAGCAGCCAAACAGCATTACCATCAAAGATGGCCAACTGGATTCTGCGAAATTGTCAGTTTTGGAGGGCATTGATCTAAGTGCAGATTTAAAGGAGAAGTATATTGATCCGCTCAAGTCACTCGGATTGTCCGTATCGAACGGGATTGTGACAGTGGGCCTTGAGGATCTGAGTCTGGGGCGTGTAGCAATCAGCATCACGGTTTCGTCAGATGATATCGACGTTGGCGATGGGACAAAAACTAAGGTGTATCCTCCATTCTATCTGCAAATATCACCTCAAAAAAACTATTTATAATTCCGCGACAGTTTAACCCGAAAAGCGATGATTCAAATAAGGAGGCACGCCTTGTTCTATGTTAAGATACGAGGTGTGCTTCAAATATTTTAGCAATTAATTTATTTTTACGAAATTTTACAAATTAATATTCTAACTATGATATAATAAAACTCATACTACCATCAGAAAGAATGGATCGTTATGAAAAAATTTAATGATAGGCTCATTGCTATTAGTAAACAAACAGATAGAAGAACGCTTTGCCTAGTCAAGAATTTTTGCTGTCTGCTATTGGGCCTCCCCCTGCTGATCTATGCCTGGATGCATTCCGATGGGTTTTATAGTGCAGCGATTCTATTTTCATTAACTGTCACAATGTTGGGGGTTCTATTTTTTGCAGCATTGGTGTGGAGAAAAGAGAAGGCGTGTTCCCCGGCTCTATTGAAGGCTTTGCTTTTTATCTATCTTTTTTTGCTTGTGCTGGAATTAGCCGGGTGGATTGATACGATGGCGGTGGGGAATTCATGGCAGGTTTGCCTGGCAGCCGTCAATACTGTCTCGGTACTTGTATTTCTGGCCTATGGCTGTACGGGAGTATATACGCTGATATCGAAGCACGGAAGAGCGCAGCTCATGAAGATACGGCGGCGG
>USLQ01000160.1 GCA_900555545.1 uncultured Oscillospiraceae bacterium
GCGGCCTCTATGTCCGTCAACACCGCCATAAAAATTGACGCGGCTCTCAAAAGGATGGGAGTGAATGGAAACTTTAATATGCACAGCACAGAGGAACATAACCGTAGAATGTTTTTTAAGTTGGAATTCTAAATCCGCAACCCAAAAGCGAGAACGGAGAGCCAATTTGAAAGCCCCGTTCCCGCTTTTTTGAATGGAAAACATGCTTTCCGGCGCACGGATGGAGCCCGTACGCCGGAAATTCTTTATTGGACGTGGAATGTCACCTTTTGTTCGCCATGGCGATCCGAGTGGATCGTGACCACGCCCTTTCCTTTTTTCCCATTGGTGCGTACCCAGAATGCAATACCGCCTCCAACGAGAGAGACAGTCTTGGGACCGATGATGTCTACAGCGCCGCTTGCCGCCAGATTCATCGCCTCCGAACAGTATGGCAGGTGATTCCCGTTCTGGTCTGTCGCCCGGACAACTACACGGGTGACGTCGTAGGTATCGCCGATTGTCAACTCCGTGCTATCCGCATGTACATCCAGCACCACAGTATTAGATGCTGTCTTAATTACTGTTTTGACAAGCTCCCCATCTTTGTAGCCCTCAAACTTAAACTCAACCTGTTCATCGCCCCAGTTCCCAACATATTTCTCCACCAGCGTGACAATATCGCTGATTTTTAAACCGCCTAAAACAATTCCGGCTCCCGCGAGCGCATAGTACTGCGGTGGGATAGAAAATCCGCGTTTGGCCGCCTCAATCAAAACGGGTTTCAGCACCTGCACCGCACGTTCCTTGATCCCATCCTCACGCTGAAGAGAATCGCCGATAAAGTCATCTGCAAAAACCGGCGGATGTGGCAAATTGGGGAATTTTTTATAATTGGGATAGGCTGTACTCTTGTAGATCCCATTTTTGTAGAGCTTTACATAATCACAGTTTGTGAAAATATAAGTCTGTCCCCGGCAGCTGCCTGGATGTTCGCCGATGTCCATTGAAGATGAGACTTCCATCACCGGCGTCCGATCCTGCTGAGACGCATATACAGCTGCCGCCAGCTTGGGCACACGGAAAATATCCATGACGCCATGATAGCAAATGCGATCCCCGCTGCCGAAGTCCTTGTGCGTATTGTAATCCGCCATACACCAGCCAATGGCGCCGCTAATACGCTTGTTTCCATACGCCGCATTCAAAACCCGCGCATGGCGCAGCGCGTGCTCCACCCGGTGTTCCTCACAGTCAAAGCTCTTTGTTGGATACATATGGCCATTGTGCTCTGTGACGAGATAAGGCGCCTTGGGCCCGGCCACAACGAGGGGGCTGTTGAGCGCTACTTTACCACCGGAGTGAATAAAGTCATTATAGGTGTACACGTCCTCGAACAGGTGGCTCTGCGGGAAATTACGCACACCGCCGGTCGGACGCGTATCATCCAGGCTATGGGCGATTGCATTTGCCTTGATATAAAACTCATCGCAATCCCGCCCCTCGTTGACACGTACCCCCCACATAATAATGCTGGGATGGTTCCTGTCGTGCTGAATCATATCTGAAATATTTTGAAGGAAAAGGTCACGCCACTCCCCTTCCTCCCCCAGATACTGCCAGCTGGGGATCTCCGTAAAGACCAGTAGTCCAATCTCATCGCAGCGATCCAAAAAGTGCTTGGAATTGGGATAGTGTGAAGTGCGCACCAGATTACATCCAAGCTCATATTTGAGCAGTTCGGCGTCGGCATACTGTGTCGATTTTGGCATCGCATAACCGACATAAGGATAACTCTGATGGCGGTTCAACCCGCGGATCTTGATCTTTTTGCCGTTGAGGTAAAAACCATCCGTTCTGAATTGTACATCACGCACGCCAAATCGGATTTCACGCACATCAGCGCCCCCATTCAATGAGACGCGCAGTGTATACAGATTGGGCTGTTCGATATCCCATAGCTTCAGCCCCGGCACGCGCCATTTGAAGTTAAATATCTTCGCACTAAACTCACAGGACTGCTCCGCGACAACATTTGTACCGTCCAGCACCGCCAAATCCAGGGTACCGCTGATCCGATCCGAAAAAGTGATATCCACATCCAGCAACTTTTTCTCCAGCGGGATGTCCTTGGTGCGCACAAATACGTCTTCGATATGCTCAGATGGAACACATTCCAGGTAGACCTCGCGATAGATTCCGCCAAAGCAGAGATAATCCACCACATTGCCGAACGGCGGGATTTCCTCATGCTCCGTTGAATCCACGCGGACGACCAAAACATTGTCCTTCGGCTTGACTAAATTTGTAATATCGAACCGGAAAGCCGTATATCCACCCTTGTGTTCCCCAATTCGGGTTCCATTCAAATAGACTGTTGCATAGCAGGAAACGCCCTCAAAATGCAGGAAAACCTGCTCCCCACGCTTTTTTTTGCAATCGAATTTTTTCCGATAGCAACTGATAAACTGGTACTCCCGCTCATCAAAATAGTTCACCGGAAGCTCCCGATTGGCGTGAGGGATATCCACGGTCTGAAAAGACGCGGCATCGAACTCCGGCGCGATATAGGCATCCTGAAAGTCCTCGGCATATTGCCATCCAAAGTTGATCGGTTGAATCATTGTATTTACCTCACTCCATTTCCTCCGCATAATAAACGCGTGAATCGTTATCCAGCAGCAACCGGCAGTTCAAATTGAATCCGCTGGAAGCATAGAGCTGTTTGGGCTTGAATCCGGAATACATCAGTGATGCACCAGGCAGGTCGTAAGATTCCTTCTCCGTGTTAAAGCGAACAAATTTATCCATCACAAAGTCATACACCTTGCTGGTCTCTGTATCAAGCGGGAGAACCATCCCGACCAGCGGATCGAACTGGCGCAGGTTAACTGATTGGGTGCGCTTTTCCATATGATAACGCTTTTCAGGATCCAGCCCGACAAAACGGATGTTATCATATTTGTAATTGGGCTTAATGCGGTTGGTAAACATCCCAAGAACCGCCTGTTTTTGATCTGAAGAGACGATCACCCAGTAGAATATATCATCCGTAAAAGCATCGCCAATGCGGTAAAAATCACCAAACTGGAGCAGTTTGCGGTGTTGCTTATAGTAAGCAATCTGTTTTTTTATGGCTGATTTCTCATAGGAACTGAGCTTGGTGACATCCAGCTCGTAGCCGAGCAGACCAAAGGATGCAACATTATACCGGTGTTCCACCGAAGCAGGGCGCAGATCTGCGAAGCTTGGCGAATCACTCACGTGCATGGTCATGACGGACTGTGGGTAACCGTAGGAGGTTCCCGTCTGGATCCGTGTGCGGTCCAGTGCATCCGTGTTATCGCTTGTCCAGCACTGCGGCATATAGCAGAACATACCGAGGTCAAACCGGTTGCCGCCACTGGAACAGGACTCAAACAGAATCGACGGGAAACGCTCAACCAGGGCGTCCAGGATCTCATAGAGACCCAGTACATAGCGGTGAAAAAACTCGCCCTGATGTGCCCCTGACGCGTGCGAAAACACATCGGAGAACTGGCGGTTCATATCCCACTTGACGTATTCAACGTTGCCGCTGCTGAGCACATCTGTCAGTGTGGTGATCAGATAGTTACGCACATCTTCGCGTGTAAGGTCGAGTACCAGCTGATTACGGCCCTGTGAAGGCGTATAGCGATCGACCGTCACAGCCCAGTCCGGATGTGCCCGATAGAGGTCGCTGTCGATGGAAATCATTTCCGGCTCGAACCAAAGGCCAAATTTAAGCCCCATATCATTGATCTTCTTAGCTATTCCACCGATTCCGCTGGGCAGTTTTTTCTTGTTTACATACCAATCACCCAAGGAGCAGTGATCATTGTTGCGCTTGCCAAACCAACCGTCGTCGAGCACAAACATTTCCGCGCCCAGTTCCTTACCCGCCTTGGCGATATTCAGGATCTTTTTCTCTGTAAAGTTAAAGAATGTTGCCTCCCAGTTGTTTACGAGAACGGGGCGCTCTCTGTGCTTCCATTCACCCCGGACGATATGCTCCTTGACAAAGCGGTGCATGTTACGGCTCATCCCGTTTAAGCCCTGATGGCTGAACGTCATCACTGCCTCCGGC
>USLQ01000161.1 GCA_900555545.1 uncultured Oscillospiraceae bacterium
ACAGCAGGCCCAGAAAGCCGCCGATAAAAAGCGTAAGCAGGAATAAAAAGCTCTTTTTAAAGCTGCGGCGCAATGCGCTCACCGCGCCGATGATGTCGTCATAGATCCCCAGCAGGATGGCCATTGTGCCACCGCTGGCACCGGGGACAGACATCGTCGCTCCGATGACGAAGCCCTTGACCGCATCGATCACGCGCATTTTAACCCCCGTATGACGTTCGAGCTCCTTTTCAGGGTCATAGCCCGTTCCCTCCGCCTCCAAAGCGGTTACGGGGCTTTCATTCTGTTCCTGTTCAGGATTTTTGGAATTAGACATAGAACCTCCTTGTAAGCCATGCGCGGAAGCGCTTGTTGCGCCCGGCAAATTCAAAAAAAACGATCAGACAGATACAGGACGCGACAATGATCACGGAGTACCGGATGATCGGCCGCCCGATCAGGTACCAGGAGATCAGGAACTCAAATACAAGGGACATTACGCCGATCAATCCTACAACACCGGTACAGACGGATGGCCACTCACGCTTTTTCCTGTTCAACCAGTATATCATACCGGCCAGCAGTGCTGCAAGTATCAGTATCGCCGGAAGCGCAATTGTCAGGAACCAGGCCTTGCCGTGGAATACGGACATGACAAAGGTAAAAAGCAGCGCCGCGCCTGAATCTAACAGAAGCAGTAAATAGGGATTGTGCGTCTTCATGATAAACGGCAACACAAAAATAACCCACAGCAGCGCACTGACCGATACTACATACACCGCCCAGTGCCCCGTATTTGGATACAACAGATTGATGACGCCGCAGACAATGTTCGGGATGAGCATGACAATCGTGAAGATAAATGCCGTGTAGGCAGAACGCGCCGCCCGGGGAATATAGATATCCTCCGGATAGGCCGGGGGATCATCCGCCGGCGGCTGGGCCGGGTTAACGATCGGCGTATTACACAGTGGGCATCGCCGGGCTGATTTTTCCAGTTCTACGCCACAGTTGACGCAATAGGACATAGCCGCACCTCCTTATTCATCAAACAGGATATTGCTCTCGATCTTGACGGGGATTCCGAGCTTTACCATCCGGCGGAAGAACTCCCGCTGGATGTCCATCTCCTTATAGAGGCTGACAATGGTGACCTCAAAGCTGTTGCCATAAGTAATCCCAGCACAGCGCGCGCCATTGAGCTTGCCGGGGCCGGACATAATGACATACCGGTCCACATACTGCTGCATCGCCTCCGGGATCTTTACAATGCCAATATTGGAAAACATAACCGTAGTGGACTTCTCCCCTGTGATGCGGAAAGAGAGTCCAATTGCCGCATCCTTAATTACGAGCGGCAGAATGCGCATGATGGGGTTAGTCTCCAGCTTTAAATTGCCGGTAATCATGGCGTTGAGCATTTTTTCATTATTGACATACCGCAAATAGAGCGCCACCTGCTTGAGCATCTCCTCAAAGGTATACTCCCCCATATTGGGATTGATCCGGTCAATATAGGTCAGGGAAAAATTGCGCAGCGTCTTGGTCGGGAAAAAATTGCGCAGGTTGACCGGGATCTGTACGCTGATATCTTTTTTGCGATTGGCACGGGACAAATCCCTCTGCTGCATTTGATAGTGCACGTACAGCAGTTCGGCGGAGATCAGCTCCGTGATGGTGACGCCGTATGATTTTGCCTTGGCCTTGACCTGATCGAGTGGCATGGTGCCGGTGACAATGGTGCACATATGCGCCGGTAACTTGGTGCCACGGACATGATAGACGAATTTATTGCCCTTTTTGAGCTTGGCCTTGGAGCTGGCAAAGCGCGGGAACGGGTCGTTCAACTCATCCTCTGTGGCGGGTTCATTCAAATCGAGCACGCTCTCCCCCGGTGGGATCTCATGCCCCTGGAGACGGAGATACTGCGCCGTAAGCGTGTTTAGAAAGCGAACCGTTCCATAGGCGTCCGTCAGCGCGTGGAAAAACTCGACGGAAATCCGCTTTTCATAGTAATACACACGGAAGAGGAAGCCATTGTTCTCCTTGCGCTTGACGCGCTGGCACGGATTTTTGATATCCGGCAGCACGGGCGGCAGATTGTCATTTTTTTCAAAATAATACCAGAAGAGCCCCTTGCGCAGCCGGACATCAAAGCACGGGAACCGCGGCATCGTCATCTCCACGGCGCGGGCGAGCAGCTCCGGGTCAATCTTCTCCTTGAGGATCACGCTCATGCGGAAGATATTGGACCACTTGGACGTACTTTGGCCCGGAAAGATCTTACCGGCGTTGTCGAGCTTGAACCACACCTTTTCACTGGAGGGACGCTTGATTTTTTTCAACGCACTCACCCAAATCGTCAGCTGTTTTTATCCACGGTATGGAACTGCTTGAGGTTGAGTTCCTTAGCATTGCGGCGGGCATGCTCCTGATAGACCTCTTCGAGCGTGATGCCCTCATTGGCCATGAGGACGGCCAGATGATAGAGCAGATCGTTGATCTCGCCGACGGTGTCCGCCTTGACGCCGTTTTTCACGGCGACGATTGTCTCCGCGCACTCCTCGCCGCACTTTTTCAGGATTTTGTCCGTCCCCTGCTCAAAAAGGTAGCAGGTGTAGGAGCCCTCCTTTTTCTCCGCGCGGCGCATTACCGCGATGTCATAAAGTTCTTTTAATAGATCACCCATGGTTCTGTTCACTCCAGATCTCTTTATAGAAGCACGAGTGGCTGCCCGTGTGACAGGCCGGGCCCTTCTGCTCCACCTCGATTAAAAGCGTATCGTCATCGCAGTCGGCCGTGATTTTCAGCACGCGCTGCGTATGGCCGGAGGTCTCCCCCTTGTTCCAGAGCTGCTGCCTGGACCGGCTGTAAAACCAAGTATACCCCGTTTGCATTGTTTTTGCAAGGGACTCCCGATTCATATAGGCGAGCATCAGCACCTCGCGGGTAGCGTGCTCGACGACAATTGCAGGGATCAGCTCCCCCTTTTTAAAATAGCGCTCTAAATCCATTTTATACTCCTTTACAGTACTGGACGGCCTCCGCGAGGTCGAGAGAACCGGTATAGATGGACTTACCGCAGATGGCTGCATAGAGCCCGAGCGCACTGAGTGCCTGGATATCTGCCATCGACCGCACGCCGCCGCTGGCGGTGACATGACAGCTGACAGCCTCATTCAAGCGCTGTAAGCCCTCAAGATCTGCCCCAGCCATCATGCCATCCCGGCTGATATCCGTGTAGATCAGGTAGCGGACCCCTGCATCCTCCATACGTTTGGCGAGCTCAATATAATCCACTTTGCTGTCCTCGACCCAGCCCTCAGCCGCAACCATGCCGTCTCGCGCATCGATCCCGACGGCCACCCGCTCTCCGCCAAACTCGCGCACGGCCTCGTGCACGAGGGCGCTGTTTTTGAGCGCCACGGAGCCGAGGATCACGCGGCTGATCCCGTTTGCCAGATAATATTCCATATCGTCCATGGTACGGATGCCCCCGCCAACCTCGGTGTTCAATCCACACTCCCGCACTGCATCCACTATGGTGGCGTGGTTGACCCGCTCCCCGCGAACGGCGCCGTCCAGATCGACCATATGCATCCATTGTGCACCGGAAGCAGCAAAGGAGCGCGCCGTCTGTACCGCGCTCTCCGCTACCCTTTCACTCGTATTCATATCGCCCTTTTTCAACCGGACGCACTCCCCGTTTTTCAAGTCAATCGCGGGAAAAATGATCATGCAAACTCCTCCTCTTATTCCAAGCTCCCCTTGGTGGAGAGCACGCCGCCCTGCCGCGGGGCTGTCGCCTGTGCGAGCGCATGGCCCGCCGCCTTGAACATCGCCTCCAGCTGGTGGTGCGCATTTTCGCCGTACAGGCAGCGTACATGGAGCGTCAGTCCGGCCTGATTCGCCAGAGCGCGGAAAAATTCTACCGCCAGGCAGGTGTCAAAATCGCCGGTCTTTTCCTGCTTCAGATCTGCCTCATAGTGCAGATAGGCGCGGCCGCTGATATCCACACAGACAAAGGCCAGCGCCTCATCCATGGGGATATAAAAGGATCCATACCGGGCAATGGCAGCCTTATTCCCCACACTCTCGG
>USLQ01000162.1 GCA_900555545.1 uncultured Oscillospiraceae bacterium
ACCAATATCGGCCCTATTTTAGATGCCGCTATACAGATTTTGACGGCCTTAGTTCAGGGATTAACCGATAACATCCAGCTGATTATTGATGCCGCGTTGCAGCTGATCGACACCCTATGCACATGGATTACGGAAAATTTACCCATGCTGATCGAGACCGGCGTGGAGCTCCTGATCGCTTTAATCAACGGATTAGTCTCCGCCCTGCCGAGTATTACAGACAAAATTGTGGAAGTTGTATCTACGGTAGCGCAGCTGTTAATTGATAATCTGCCCCTGCTGATCCAGGCGGGTGTGGAGCTGCTGGTCGCCGTGGTATCCGGCATTATACAGGCACGTGAGCAGATCCGGGAGGCAATCTGGGAGATTCTGGATAGTATCTGTACCCTGATTATGGAGACAGACTGGATCCAGCTGGGTATTGATATTATTGGCGGTATTATCCAGGGGCTGATCAACCAGGCCGATGCGATCTGGGAAGCGCTAAAATCAATCTGTAAAGAGGCGCTTGACAACATGATGCGCTTTTTTGGCATCCATTCCCCATCCACGTTGATGCGTGATGCCATTGGTAAGATGCTTCCGCTCGGTATGGCAGTCGGCGTTGAGGCTACAGCCCCCAAGGCCGTGAGCGCTGTGGAAAATGTGGCGGATGACATGATTTCCACAGCACAGAGTGCTGTCCAGAATCAGCAGTATGCGGCCGGGTATATGCCGCAGGCTGTAGAAGTAGGATCGGCCAGATCAGCGGGCACCTCAGATGCCGTAGTGATCAGCGTGCCGCTGAATATCGACGGACGCGAATTTGCCCGGGCGACCGCACGCTATCAAGGTGCACGCCTGGCATGGGAGGGTTAAGATGGAAGAATTTGTATGGATCAATGGTAAGCCGCTTTGCCAGTTCGGCGGCCGTTTGTTAGCGACCTACGAAGTTGGGCAGAGCACCTTGAGTTTTGAGCGATCCGACAGCCCGGCTGGTTCCGGCTTTATCATATCGGGCCGTCAGATCGGGCTGCGTACTATTAAGCTGCCTATCCACATTTTTGGCGATACGCCGGAGGAAACGCAGGAGAAAGTCTCACACCTTTTGCAGGAGTTTATCGCCGGAAAAACGGAGTTGGCCTTGCCGGACGGCTTTATCTACTTTGCCGTTTTGAGCGGGCAGGAAGGCCCGGTGCTTATTACTGAGGAGATCGCTTCACTTCCCCTGACACTGTCAGGCATTCGGTGCAAGCCTATGCGTACAGAGCAGGGGCACACCTTCCACGTGGAGGGAACACTGCCGCAGATGGACTGTATCCTTCGGGTGACAGCCGGACAGACCGCAGACCGCTATACAATTGCCGGGATTACCTTTGGCGTCGGGGATCAACTGCCGGGGGTCACGCTGGGGGACCAGATCGTCATTGACGGAATCAATAAACGGGTGACAGTCAATGGGATGGATGCGGTGAACCGATGCGATATTGTGGCATTCCCGCAGGTGCACCCGGGCATTAATGAGTTGAATGCCCCGGACCCGGTCACCCTCGAGTATTATCCAACGTATTTATAAGGAGAATCAACATGATAACATATGGCGATCAGATATTAAAAATTGAAGATTATGCCATCCATCATGACTTTTACGGGCGGGATACCCTTTCCTTTTATCTCCCGCCCGGTCATGAGCAGTGTGGGGACATCAGACCGCTGATGTCCCTGCACTGCAGGGATGATGGGCAGCACTATAGGATCCGTAAGATGGATTCCGGGGATGTGGTGGCGGAGCTGGATCTGA
Source organism: uncultured Oscillospiraceae bacterium (assembly GCA_900555545.1). Lineage (GTDB taxonomy): Bacteria > Bacillota > Clostridia > Oscillospirales > Acutalibacteraceae > Onthovicinus. The sequence continues at coordinate 1,781 of USLQ01000162.1, forward strand.
CAGACTTGCAGGCGCAGATGTATACACCGTACGAGGGCGGCCCTGATACGGCCGCGGCGATCATCTCGGCGGCTCTGCCGGAGAATTGGCAGGTGATAGATGAGAGCGGGCGGTCTGATGCGGGATCCATCACTATGGATTCAGCCACACCACTGGAGATCATCGAGGCGGTATGCGATCAGTTCGGATTGGCCGTACGGTATGATAACAGTGGGATATTCCAAGGTAAAAGCTGGATTACGCTGGTAGATCCTGCGGCGTACAAAACGACCCCGGCCTATTTTACGGATGAGCTCAACCTCAAAAGCCTGGCCACTACCGTGACAACCGATGGTTATGCCACGCGCCTTTACGCCTACGGGGCGGAGGGGATCTCGTTTGCGCCGATCAATGGTGGAAAACCTTATGTGGATGCATCGGATCAGCCGGAGGGCGCTCCGGTGGTTTCCGCCTATTGGCAGGAGGATGAGATCACAGATCCGGAGGAACTGCTGGAGGCGGCACGGAAAAAAGTAGAGGTGTTAGCCACGCCCATTGCCTCCTATGAGCTGAATGTGATCGATCTGGCAAAGACGAAGCCGGAGGAGTATGGCTATTTAAAGGTGCGGCTGTACGACCGTGTACCGCTGCTGGACCGGGAGAGCGGGAGGCGGACAGTGCATCAGGTGGTGACGTACACAGAGTACCCCAATTACCCGGACAGGAACGAGATCGTGCTGTCTACGGAACCGCAGCGGATCCAGCAGACGGTATCCCGGATCAAGGATACCGTGGAGAGCATCACGCGCCCGGATGGGACGCTGGTGGCGAATAAAATATCCGGCCTGATCAATGGGGCAAATGCAAGCCTGCGTGCGCAGTATAATGAGGCGGAAAGGCAGGATGTATTGGCGATCCTGTTTGAGAACCTGGACGAGACGAGCGAGATGTTTGGAGCACTGGCGATCGGCACACAGGGAATTTTGATCTCAAAGCAGCGCACAGCAGACGGCAAGGAGTGGGTATGGACTACCGCCATCAGTTATGCCGGAATCATGGCTGATGTGATCGTCTCCGGCAGGATGCAAACAAAAGATGGGCGGTTTTATATCGATCTGGATAAGGGTGAAAGTACTGCTACAAGATTGATAGGAAATGCACAGTTTTTTGATCTGTTTCCAGAACATACGATAGAGACTGTCATAGGTCAGGAAACGGTAGGTGAGTTCCCTCAGCAGGGGCTTATCCTTAAAGTTGATGGGAAATCACGTGTGGCGCTTCGCGGAGGAAACGATATTTTTACTGCAGGTATCACTTTTATAAATGAAGATGGGGAAGATTCTGGTATTTATGCACAAGGTAAGCTGCTCAGGTTAAGTGCTCCATTCAACGGAGGACAAATAGATCTTCTTGATAATACATATGTTTATGGTATGTTGAAGATTTGGAATAGTATAAGTGTGGGGAAAATAAAACCGAGTGAAAATTTTCCTGACCAGGCAATAACTGTTGAAGGATCACTGTGGGTTTTCGAAGATTTAACCGTTGGTGGCACAAAGTCGAGAGCCGTTTCAACATCTGAAGGTCAAGTTTGCCTATCAGCATATGAGACCGCAGAGCCCTATTTTGGAGATGTAGGAGAGTCTAAAACAGACGAAAACGGACAGGCACGCATTGATATCGACCCGCTGTTTGAGGAGACGGTCAACACGTCCTGTCCGTATCAAGTGTTTCTTCAGCCATACTGTGATGGCAATTTTTATGTCACAGAGCGTAAAACAAAATATTTTATTGTCAAAGGTGTCCCTAATGGTGCATTTGGCTATGAAGTTAAGGCAAAACAGCGTGGATATGAACAAACACGATTGGAACATATCAGTTCACATAAGCAACCATCCAACCATTCGAGAACTTGTAGATTTGAATAAAGTAGCGGTTTCCTGGGTGCCCCCATGTGAACGGATTACAATCCGTCCACTCGGAAAACAGGCTTTGGGCATCGAGAATATCTCCTGCGTAAAAGGCGCTGTTTAGGGTACGATTAAGTCCTTTTGTGTTCGGATTTATGAAGTTTTCCGGGTGAAGGTCATCCCGACACAGAGTGGGATCATATGCAGCATCAGGAAATTTTTTCCCAATAAGCATTGAAAACTCATAGGAAAGTTTCGGATCATACTCCCACGTGATAGGTTTTTCCATGCTGGGTTCAACGTAAACGATCACCGTCTCCGGCTCCTTTGTGGGCTGGGCGGCCGTGGTGTTCTCTGCGGTAGTCTCTCCGGCGGCCTGGGTGGGC
>USLQ01000163.1 GCA_900555545.1 uncultured Oscillospiraceae bacterium
GCTGCGCCCGAGGCGATGCGCGGGGGTCAATATCCCACGGAGGAGCGGCTGTGGCCGTATAATGTCAAGTACAATACTACGCAGGCGGCGGATTTTGCCTACATTGTCGCGACGGCAATCAACGCCGTGGACTGCTCCGCAGATGAGATGGATTATGAGTTCCGTAAGGGGATTGTGTTCAATGATAAAGCCATGACCAACATGAACCGAAACTGGAATGCCGATATGCCGGTGGGCGATGCGCTGGCACTCGTCGGCAAGGTGGCCGTGGGTGCTGTCACAGGCAAGATACGCCCCAAGACGGTGGGGCTGCTGTTGCGCGGAATCTGGTACGCCACACTGCTGAAGTCTCATTACAAAAAATTCCCACAGGACATTGCCCGATACAGCCGCTGGGCGCAGAGGTGTGACAAGTTGTGGGAGAAAACCGGCAATATGGCCGATGTAACAGAGCGGTGTGAGGCGCGGATGAAAAATGCCGGGAATTGACCTTTGATGATAGACGTGTACAGGTTTGACAGGGGGAGAGCCCCCCTGACCGAAAGGAGTCGAGAAGATTGAAGCAATGGATCAATCGTAAAGGCGTGATGATTGCATCCGCCGTGATCACATGGTTACTCTGCCTGGCAGTATCAGTCAGCTTAGCTGCCGTACAAGATAGCCAAATTGGGCTTTGGCGTGATTTGGCGGCACTGTTCGGAGGCTTTGCCCCGATTGCCACAGCGGTAATGTTGACGCTTGTTGCAGGGCTGGCCATCTATTATCTGGTGCGGGGATTACGCGGGAAGCAGACAGGAGGGCAGTTGCTCATCTGCGTTGCGGTGGGAATATTACTGTGTATTCTGCTGGTGCTGTACCTGGTGCTGGGCCCCGTGGGGCAGCTGTGGATCTTCGCGCTGGTGGCCAAACTGATTGCAGCGGGTGCGGCAATTCTGGCGGTATGGTTCCTGATACCGCGGATCCATAAGATTGTGCCACGGATCATTGCCTGTGTGGTGCTGGCCTGTATGGCGGTTTTAGCCGTGTTCCATATTCAGGTCAATTCCATCTGGTTTGATCCCACCGTCTACGCAGTGGAGGATGAGTACCAGATCGTGTGGTATACCTCCGCCCGTTCAAACGGCTGGGTGGAGATTGATGGTCAGAAATACTACGACGCCCAGTCGGGGAATATCCGCTCCACCGAGAAGGTTCACAAGGTGACTGTCCCTATGGAGGTTCTGGATGAGGCAAAGTCCTATTCTATTCACTCGCAGGGCACACTGATCCACCACGGGTATTTTTCTCTCAAGGGCCGTCATCTATCTGCGTCGTATTCGTTCCGGCCGGTTGACCCCTCGGATGGGATCCAACTGCATAATATCAGCGATACGCATGACTACCCTACAGGGGCGATTGCAAGCGCGTCCTACTGGGGGGATCGATTGGACTTTTTGATTTTAAACGGAGATATTGCCAATTCAGCGGAGACGGACCGTGAGATGCTGGAGGTTCTGGATATCGCCTCCGCCATCACCGGCGGAGAGCGGCCGGTTGTCTACGCGCGCGGGAATCATGAGACGCGCGGCCAGTCAGCTGCGACCGCCTATAAATATGTGGGATGTTCGGATGATGGGAATTTTTACTATGAGATCCGTCTCGGCCCGGTTTGGATCCTTCTGATGGACTGTGCGGAGGATAAGGAGGACGGCCACCGCGAGTACGGCGGTATGGCAGATTACTCGGCCTACCGTGCGGCGGAAGATGTGTGGCTGGATGAGGTTCTGGCAAATCCGGAGGAGAGCTACGCCGCCCCCGGGGTGGAGTACCGCCTGCTCGTCAGCCACGTGCCGTTCAATGTGACGGAGAAACCCGAGCCGGAACGCTATGCCTCCTGGGTGCAGAAGGTCAACGGGATCGGGCTGGATCTGGCGCTGGCCGGCCATACGCATCAATGCCTGTTCCTCGAGCCAAATGGCAAGTATAGAGATGAGGAAACGACGGTAGCGAGTACGTATTGGATGGCTATTGGCTCCGCCCAAAAGGATATTGCAACGGATGAATCTGATTCGGCTCACCGGCATTTTACATCCACTGCAGTGGAGATTCAGCCGGATTCCGTGACAGCCCGCTTTATTAATCAGAGCCTTGAGGTCTGCGGAGAACAGGTCATTCCGCGCTGAAGGATATAGAAATGAATCCGAAAGCACAGCAGTGCCCTCCCGGTAAGTCGGGAGGGCACTAATCGTTATCAGGGAATCATGTGGCAACTGCTTTGGCATAGAGCAGATGTTCCACAGGGAGGATACAGTCATTCCCAAAAGGGTTTATTCAGCTTGTGCCTGCAAATAGCTGTTCACGCCTATTGGTGCTGACCGTACCCGTGTGAATACTGGCCAGTTTTCTGATCAATTTTCCATGTTGAATCAAAGAGAGCCCCCAACGGACGTACAGCTTCATCGTTAATAGAAGCCGGGCTGTATTTTAGGAAGAATTCCAATGGCATATAGTAGGCTAACGAGGACCATCCGTAAAATGGATTTCTACCATATCCCTCGGCTGTTATTGCGTTGTAATATTCCCGTGTAACATTGTTTTTCAAAAATACAGCCTCAAAGGTTTTTAACGCGATTTCTTTTGCTTCCTCGATAAAACCGTAATCCATAAGGCCGTGAAATATCATGTAATTCATCGGTACCCACAGGGGGCCATTCCAGTTACAGAAACCGCTCGGCGGATTTGCTCCATACTGTTCGTAGGCGGAAGAGTCCATCGACAATGTGGGGATGGGATACGGCGATGCAAATTCGTTGGCGTTTACAAGGTGTTCCTTTACCAATCGATGCGCTTGATCATGAGAGGCGACCCCAGCCCAAAGCGGAACAAGGCCGGAGATTCCCTTTACCATATTGAGCGTGTTTGTTCTATCATTCCTGTCATAATAAAAGCCTGTTTTCTCATCCCAAAGATACTTGTTAATGGCATATTTGATGTTTTCTGCTTTTTCTTGATACAAATTCGATTTTTTGGCTTGATCTGTTTTTTTAGCGAGTAGACTCATCGCAAGCCATTCTCTGTAAAGATAGCAGTTTAAATCAACGCCTTCACCATGTCCGTTTTTTAATATCCGGGAATTCTGATTATCCATGCCGCTTGCATCAGCATTGATCCAGCAGCATAAAAGGTTTTTGTCAAAGTCATAGCGCTTATAATAGTAGTTTAAAAATTTTTCGATTTTTTTGAAATTGGCTTTTGCATAAGAATAGTTGTTAATGGTTTTACAGCCTAATAAAACGATTTGTGCAATAAATGGTTTAAAGGGATGAAACTTACCATATGGTTTGGTTCCAAAAGAGCGCTTGATAAAGCCGTTCCTTTTTTGCAGGCTGAAAAATACATCAAGGTTCGAAAAGCAAAATCGGCTTTCGCCACTATATAACGCATAGATATTTTCAAAATATAGGTCCCAGTCGTAAAATTGCAGGTAGTCATACCCGGTCAAGATTAATTGCTTTGTTTTTTTGTGGCGAACGATACCGTTTGTAAAAATATCCCTATTGACATGATCCAAACGTGCTGCGATGTCAGAAACAGTTATATCGCTATACGTTTGCGTTAACCAATCGATATAATCGTTTAATACACAAGTATCACCCACGATAATGCCTCCTGTGAATGAAGTTGATTATCCACTCTATCCATTGGGGAGCCAACGGCAATGCGGCGCTTATTTTAGAGGGCGGATTCAATCGTATTAAGCGTTGAAAAATCTACAAAGTCAACCTTCTTGTTGTATGTATCTATCATCGCCCGTGTGGAGGCGCTGCGCTTTTCCGGGGGCGTCTTTTTCAGGCTCATATACATCAGTTTCATCATCACGCGGTGCGCGGCGGAGAGTTTGGAGTGGTCGATCGCGCCGCGCAGGTGGTAAAAGGCCGCGTGACCGTATACGCCCGCCGGGAGCTGGTGGCGCAGGGCGGACTCAATATCCCGCATGGTCGAGGGCTCGGCCGGATCGGACAGCCCGACGGTGACGATGATCCAGCGCCGCCGCCCGTCGTCC
>USLQ01000164.1 GCA_900555545.1 uncultured Oscillospiraceae bacterium
AACCTACGGATTACCACGATCAATTAGAAAAGACGCTGGAGGGCTACCGCAGCCAACTGCCGGAGACGTCCGGCGTGGTGATCGCCGCATTTGATGCAGCTACGAGCGGACGTCTGGCGCTAACCTATTACAATGAACTGATGGGTTCGGATTTTTTGCAGCGGCTGTACGACTGGGACAATATCTGTTGCTGGCCGAGCAGGAACTTTGGCATTCAGTCTCCGCCGCTGTGGCAGATTGTCAACTGTGCCTTTGGAACACAGCAGGCGGGTTTGATTAAAGCGGACGACAGGGTGATGGGGCAGCAGATACAGCGATTGATCTCCTGCCGTATCGACCGCGCACCGATGCCGGAAGATATCATGCAGGCACTTTTCCAGCGCGTATCCATGCCGTTGGCCTATGAGAAGAGTAATTGGGACAGGCTCTTGACAACCGCCTGTGCCGTAATACGTAAATATCATTTTGATCGGTATAAGGAGGAGTGGAGTATGACCTTAGATCCCAACAAGACAGACCGCAGCTATCAATTCGGACGGCTGTTGGCGGTACTCGAAAAGGTGGAGCGGGATACTTACAGCAGTGATGAAGGGCGCGAACCAAACGCAATCCGCCAGCAGTCTATCTTCTGCCAGCGTCCCATGTATGCGGCCTATAACATTGAGGAGCAACTGGAGCGCGCCTACTTCCCCAGGCTGAACCCCGGCGTCCGAATGTTTTATAAAAAGCTGATCGGGCAGATCATGGAGCAGATCAGCCAATTCCCGGAGGAACAGTGGAATCAGCCGCTGCGCGAGACGTATCTAATGGGTTACTATTTGCAACGGAACGACTTGTATACATCCAAAAAGAATGACGATACGGAGGAAAAAGATCATGAGTAAATTAGAGAACAAAATCGACTTTGCGGCGCTGATTAGCGTCAACCGCGCAAATGCAAATGGGGATCCACTCAACGGAAACCGCCCCAGAACGGACTACAACGGTTTCGGAGAGATGTCCGATGTATGCATCAAGCGGAAAATCCGCAACCGGATGCAGGATCTGGGGCAGTCCGTCTTTGTCCAGTCTGAGGACCGCTGTGAGGATGGCTTTGGCAGTTTGAGCGAGCGCGCCACTGCGGAAATGAAGGGGGAGAAGGACCGCGACGTCTATGCAAAAAAGGCGTGCGCCAAATGGCTGGATGTACGGGCATTTGGTCAAGTTTTTGCCTTCAAGGATGCGAAAGGGGTGTCTGTAGGGGTACGCGGACCTGTCTCGATCCATCAGGCAGTCAGCGTCTCACCGGTGGAGATCGAGTCCATGCAGATCACTAAGAGCGTCAACGGCGAAAAGAGCGAAAAAGGGAGCAATCGGACTTCTGATACCATGGGTACCAAACATTTCGTCCGTTTTGGCCTATATCTGATTAAGGGCTCCATCAATGTGCAGCTGGCAGAGAAGACCGGCTTCTCCTACGAGGATGCCCAGATCGTCAAGGAGTGCCTGCGCACGCTGTTTGTGAATGACGCCTCAGCCGCCCGTCCGGATGGATCTATGGAAGTGGTGCGCCTCTACTGGTGGGAGCACAACTGCAAGGATGGGCAGTATTCCTCCGCGCAGGTTCACCGCTCTCTCAAAGTGACGCCCAAGGCGCTTGACCACCTGCCGGAAAGTGTTGACGATTATGAGGTCGTATTAGAACCGCTTGAGGGACTGGAGCCGGAGATTATCAATGGATTATAAGGACGATGATTTCCTCCAGCTATCCGGGCTACAACATTTTCGCTTCTGCCGCCGCCAGTGGGCGTTGATCCACATTGAGCAGCTGTGGGCGGAAAATCTCCGCACTGTGGAGGGGGAGTTCTTGCACGAGCGGGCCCATGATGCCGCACAGCGAGAGTGGCGGGGCGATCTGCTGATCACTCGCGATATGCGGATTTTCTCCCCCTCCCTTGGAGTTTCCGGTTCCTGTGATGTCGTAGAATTCCGCAGATCAGATTCTGGTGTACCGCTGCCTGGGCGAGATGGAAAGTATCAGCCCTATCCGGTGGAGTACAAACGCGGGTCGCCCCGTTCGGATACGGCCAACCACCTGCAACTGTGCGCGCAGGCTATGTGTCTGGAGGAGATGCTTTGCTGTGACATCCCGGAGGGGGCGATCTATTATGGTGAGATACGCCGCCGGGAGAAAGTGCCTTTAACCGAAGAACTGCGCCGGGAAGTGAGGGATACTTTACAGGAGATGCACCAGCTATATCAACGGAGGCATACGCCCAAGGTGCGGCCTGGTAAGTCATGCAACGCCTGTTCACTCAAGGAGTTGTGCCTGCCCAAATTGATGCGCCACCAGTCTGTTTCCGAATATCTGAGAACGCATGTGGGGGATTTGCCATGAGACACTTACTCAATACGCTCTTTGTCACAACCGAAAACGCCTATTTGAGCTTGGATGGTGAGAATGTGGTGGTGAACCGGGAAAAAGAGGAGGTCGGCCGGTTCCCATTGCACAATCTTGCGGGGATTATCTCCTTCTCCTATGCCGGGGTGTCACCGGCGCTGATGGGCGCCTGTGCCGAGCGCGATATCGGGTTAACCTTTTGTACACCACGGGGACGTTTTCTGGCCCGGACAGCGGGGATACACAATGGAAATGTTTTGCTCCGTCGGACACAATACCGTATGGCCGATGATTTGTCCGCAAGCTGTCGAATTGCCAGGAATATGATATTTGGCAAGTTGTATAACGCCCGATGGAGCATTGAGCGCACACGGCGGGATCACAGCCCACGCATCAATGCGGATGCGTTTCAAAGCGCATCCCAAACAATGAAGGAACTGATGCCCCGTGCGCTTCAGGAGACAGATCTGGATGCACTGCGGGGGTTAGAGGGCGTTGGCGCAACAATCTATTTTGGCGTATTTGACGATATGATTCTGCGGGAGAAAGAGACGTTTTATTTTCGCGGACGTAATCGCAGACCGCCGCTGGATAATATGAACGCCATGCTCTCTTTTGCGTACAGCTTGTTGGGGAATGACTGCGCCTCTTCGCTGGAAAGCGTTGGCCTGGATGCCTATGTGGGATTTCTGCATCGGGACCGGCCAGGGCGGACCTCTCTTGCTTTGGACATGATGGAGGAACTGCGTCCCTGTTTAGCCGACCGCTTTGTCCTGACCCTGGTAAATAATCGGGTAATGACCGGCGATGATTTTCAGCGATCGGAGAGCGGCGCGGTCCAACTGACCGATCAGGGCCGCAGAAAGTTTCTGAAGACCTGGCAGGAACGCAAGCAGGAGTCTATTACGCACCCTTTTTTGGGTGAAAAGATTCCATGGGGACTAGTTCCCTACGTACAGGCATTGCTGCTCGCCCGATATCTGCGTGAGGACTTGGACGAGTACCCGCCATTTCTCTGGAAGTGAGGGATGAGTCATGATGGTTTTGATTACGTATGACGTCAATACGGAGGATTCGTCTGGAAAAAAGCGCCTGAGAAAAATTGCCAAGCAATGCGTCAATTATGGACAGCGCGTTCAGAATTCCGTATTTGAATGTGTGCTCGATCCGGCCCAGTGTAAGCAGCTGCAGCATACTCTGTTATCCATTATGGATGCAGAAAAGGATAGTTTGCGATTTTATTATCTGGGCTCCCATTATAAAACAAAGATTGAGCATTTCGGTGTAAAGCCTTCCTATGAACCTGACAGCGTTTTGATGATTTAAGTGCGAAGGGGAAACGGTCATGCAATTCCAGGGATGTTCGCACTACAAAAATGAATGCTGTTTTATACTTTTGTGAGGGAATATGTACTTATAGCAAAGGGTTCTCTGATAGAAATAGTAAATTTGATTATTTTTGCAAGGGTTTATATTAGAAATCTATAAACTTTTGCCGTCCCACCCCGCAGGGGTGGGTGGATTGAAATAGTTCCATTTGCAGAACTACTACCATTTGATTGAGTCCCACCCCGCAGGGGTGGGTGGATTGAAATCCTTTTTTGTATCATCAAACAC
>USLQ01000165.1 GCA_900555545.1 uncultured Oscillospiraceae bacterium
CGCAATGTCAACGATTTTGCCATCGAGACGAATCACGCTTTCGGCGGCGCGCTGACGGCCTTTGGCAGCGTCTATCCGCAGTCGGAGACGGCGCTGGAGGAACTCGACCGGCTGAAGGCCGCCGGGATCCGGGGCATCAAGCTCCATCCGGATTACCAGCACTTTTTTGTGGATGACGAGCGCTTTTATCCGCTCTACCGGCGAATTGGGGAACTCGGGTTTGTCACCGTGTTCCATGCGGGGATCGATATCGGTTATCCAGAACCGGTTCACTGCACCCCGCAGATGCTCGCGCGGATTCTGCCCCAGTTTGGCGGCGCGCCCGTGGTGGCGGCCCACATGGGCGGCTGGATGATGTGGAAAGACGTGCAGGAATATCTCTGCGGTCGGGATCTCTATCTGGACACCGCGTTTTCTGCCGGAAGGATGCCGCCCGACTATGCGCGGGAGATCATCCGCAGGCACGGGGCGGACCGCATTTTGCTTGGCAGTGATATGCCGTGGGGCAATACGGGCGACGAGATCGCCTTTGTCCGGTCGCTGGACTTGCCAGATGCACAGACTGCGGCGATTTTAGGTGAAAACGCACAGATGCTTTTGGCACAATAATTCGGGCTCAATCTTTTTGTATTGTTGGAGGGAAAGGTTATGAAAGCGATCAGCGATATTCTCTGTGTGCCGCGCCCCAGGCATATCTGCGCCAAGGGGGAGGGAATTTACCGCACGGAGTCCTATGATCCGTCGCAGGTGCAGGTGGAGGCAAGTACTGCGGTCAAGCACCCGGAGGGATACCGCATCCGCGTGCAGGATGGGCGGATCACCGTAAAGGCCAATACCAGGGCCGGTAAATTTTATGCTTTCCAAACCCTGCGCCAAATCATGAATGGTGCGCGGGAGCTGCCGGAGTTCTGCCTGTGCGATGAACCGGTGTTTCGTTACCGCGGATTTATGATCGACTGTGCGCGCCACTTTTTTACCGTGGATGAGCTGAAAAAGATGATCGATGCGGCGGCGCTCTATAAGCTCAACAAATTTCACTGGCACCTGACGGACGATCAGGGCTGGCGGATCCAGATCGACAGCTTTCCGCTGCTCACACAGATTGGCTCTAAGCGTGCGGGCTCCCACTTTGACTGGGAGAAAAACACCGGTGAGGAGTACGGCGGCTTTTACACCAAGGATCAGATCCGTGATGTGGTGAACTATTGCGCGGATCGCTGTATCGAGGTCATCCCGGAGCTGGATATCCCCGGCCACACCTGTGCGGCGATTGCCGCCTATCCGCACCTCTCCTGCGCGGAGGAGCCCATTCCTGTGCGTACCTGCGGCGGTATTTTCCGCGATATCCTGTGTGCGGGTAAGGAGAGTACGTATGACTTTGTATTTCAGGTGCTCGATGAGATTGCAGAGCTTTTCCCATCGCATTGGATCCATATCGGAGGGGACGAGGCGCCCAAGGACCGGTGGAACAAGTGCCCACACTGCCGCGCCGCGATGGAGCGCGAGCACATTACAGATGCGGAGGGATTGCAGGGATATTTCACCAACCGGGTTATTGATTATCTGGAGGCAAAGGGGATCCGCACCACTGTGTGGAACGACGCCCTCAAGAGCGGGAACCTGAAAAATGCCGCCACCGTGCAGATGTGGATGGATCGCGGCGGGTATTCTGTGCGCCGTGCCAACCGCGGCGGCAAGGTGATTGTCTCAGATTTTTTCCACTACTATATGGATTATCCCTATGGGATGACGCCGCTGGATAAGACGTACAGCTTTAATCCGCTGCTCCCCGCGCTCTCCTTTGAGGGGGAGCGGAACATTCTGGGGGTAGAGGGTGCGCTGTGGACGGAACATGTGGCGGATTTTGAGCGCCTGTGCTATCAGGCCACGTTTTGCCGCCATTGCGGAGACGGGGTGGACGGATCCCGATCAGAAGAACGTCTATGATTTTGAGCGCCGTTTTTGTGCGGGCCTTCCGCTGCTGGAGAAAATCGGCGTCACGCCCGCCCCCCATGGCAGATGGAGCCCGCGGGGAATCGCCGGCAAGCTGGAGACGGCGCGCTTTTTCCTGCGTAATATCAATCGGGACACCGTAAAAAATCAACTGGATCTCAAGTGATCCGGCTGCGAAAGGACGGAGTAATTACAATGAACTGGATGATCGCATCCGATATCCACGGTTCGGCCTATTATTGCGCTCAGCTGCTGGAGGCCTACCGCCGGGAACAGGCGGACCGGCTCCTGCTGCTCGGCGACATCTTATACCATGGCCCGCGCAACGACCTGCCGGAGGGGTACAACCCTAAAGCGGTGATTACACAGCTGAATGCCATCCGGGAGGATATCCTCGCCGTACGCGGCAACTGCGACGCGGAGGTGGATCAGATGGTGCTGGAGTTCCCTATTCTGGCGGATTACGCGATCCTGTGCGCGGGGGAGCGGATGATCTTTGCGACCCACGGTCATCTGTTCAACGAGGGGCAGCTCCCCCCTCTGCACGACGGCGATATCCTGCTGCACGGGCATACGCATGTGCCAAAATGCGTGGCGCACGGGACTTACACCTATCTGAACCCCGGCTCCGTCTCCCTCCCCAAGGAGGACAGCTGGCGCGGCTACATGACCTTTGACGGCCGGACATTCCAGTGGAAGGATTTGGCGGGCGAAATTAAAAATCAGTGGATGATATGATGGCGCCACGCCTTCCGTATGTAAAGGGGGATTCCCCTTTTAGGGGAAATGTCCACGGAGTGGACAAAAGAGTGCCCGCCTGAGAAGCAGGGTGTGAGGCGGAAGCCGGGACGGAGGGATTGTTGCGCATTCAAAACATAATAAGCAGCTGGTGCCATTGGCAAAGAAGCTGCGTAAGGAAATGACAAAAGAAGAACGCCGTCTTTGGTATGACTTCCTGCGTTCCTATCCGGTCCGTTTTTCCAGGCAAAAGGTGCTGGGGAAATACATTGTGGATTTTTACAGTGCGGAAGCCAGATTGGTGATCGAATTGGATGGCTCGCAGCACTATGAAGATGACAATATGCGAAAAGATGCAGAACGTACCGCGTTTCTGAAAACCTATGGCCTCACAGTTATTCGCGTTCCAAATAACGAAGTTAGTAGCAACTTTTCGGGTGTTTGTGAGTATATCGATACAGTAGTGAAACAATCCCTCAGTCAGCTTCGCTGACAGCTCCCTTTACACAAGGGAGCCTTACGACATCGCAAAAACCTCCGTATGATATCTTCAAACGGAGGTTACTGTTGTATAGGATTCGATATAGTGTCAGTCCTACTTGGCAGGATACTCTGATTAGTGTTCGAGGAAAAGAAGGGGCTATCAGTGGAAGAACCACCGCCTCCCTTGTGTAAAGGGAGGTGGTGAGGCGGAAGCCGAACCGGAGGGATTGTTACAGGGCCGAGGGCAGCGAAAAACCGATGGTTTCAGCCGACAACCCCTCAGTCTCACTATGTTGGACAGACCCCTTACGCAAGAATTCCTTATATCAAGACCCTCCGTGTGATAAAATTCACACGGAGGGTTACTGTTTTTGGGATTCGTTATGGTGGTCATGCCTGCTCGGCAGTGACGTAGTACTTGGCCTGCGCGTGCCACAGCGCACTGTATGCGCCGCCCTGGGCGAGCAGCGTCTCGTGGCTGCCCTGTTGAACGATCTGCCCCTCCTGGAACACGATGATCTTATCGCAGAACCGGCAGGAGGACAGGCGGTGGGAGATATAAATAGCTGTCTTGCCGTCCGTAAAGTTGTTGAAGCGGCGGTAGATCTCAAACTCGGAGATCGGGTCGAGCGCGGCGGTCGGCTCGTCGAGCACCACGAACGGCGCATCGCGGTAAAGCGCCCGGGCAATGGCGAGCTTCTGCGCCTCGCCGCCGGAGATCTCCACGCCGTCCTCGTCAAAGTCCTTGTAGAGCACGGTGTCCTCCTTGTGCGGCAGCTGCTGCACCCGTTCGCCGATGCCCGCCTTGTCGAGTACATCCA
>USLQ01000166.1 GCA_900555545.1 uncultured Oscillospiraceae bacterium
GGGATGGGCGGCGAGCCAGCGGCCGATCACAGAGTAATCCTCCCAGCAGTGCATGGGGTAAATTTTTTCCGCCCGTGCGATCGTGAGAAAATAATTCAGTCCGCAGTCGTAGTCCTCCTCCTGACGCGGGTCGAGCGGGATGAAAGCGGCGTTAAACGACTGCCCACGCAGGGGTTCCATATTTTTGCGGAAGTTCTCCGCCATCTGGCGGTTCCAGCACGCCGGTTCCCCGCGCCACTGCCAGTCGTTCAGATCCCCCGCATGGTAGAGGTGCTTCCCCTCGCACCGCACACAGAACGCCACGCCCTCATCCGTCGATTTGAGCGTCCGCACGGACAGCGCGCCATCTTCCCAGTGGGCGTTTGGCCCCAGGCGCACGGTACAGGCGGCACAGTCCGCCGGCACGCGGCTCTGCCAGATGTCATCCGACAGGATAAATTGAATGTCCGGATGGTCCACCCGCAGCTTGAAAATCTCCGGGTTGAAGTGGTCCGGATGGCGGTGGCTGGCAAAGATATACGCCTTTTTCCCCGCGGGGAGTGAAAAGTCCCCCTGCCAGTAGTCGAACAGCAGCGCGGCGTGTTCCAGTTCCACCAGAAAGCCGCTGTGCCCAATATAGGTGATCTCCATGCCCACCCTCCATTCCGGATGTTTTTCTCATCATATCATACTTTTCCGGACGGTGCAAGGCGTGATTGGGCGGTTTTTCCGCGATATTTCCACCCGAGCAGGAGTGCAGAGTTGATGATAACCAACACCGACCCGGCGTTGTGTACCAGTGCGCCGACTACCGGATTTAAAATCCCCGTAATCGCCAGGATAATTGCGACAAAGTTCAGCGCCATGGAAAAAGTTAGATTACACTTGATGGTAATCATCATCCGTTTTGCAAGACGCAGCAGGTGGGGCAGCTCACGGATCTCATCGTTGACAAGGGCGATATCGGCGGCGTCCACTGCAATATCGCTGCCCACGCCGCCCATCGCAATGCCTACAAATGCCCGTTTGAGCGCGGGGGCGTCGTTGATGCCGTCCCCTATCATGCACACCGGTTCGTCTTTTGCGGTATAGTGGTCAATTTGACGCAGTTTTTCCTCCGGGGTGCAGTCTGCGCAATAATCGGGGATCTCAAGCTCTGCGGCAATTGTACGCGCGGCGTTTGGGTGGTCCCCCGTCAAAAGGACGGGCAAACACCCAGCCTGTTTGATCGCCCGGATTGTACGAGACGCATCCGGACGCACCGTATCGGACAGCGCAATAAACCCGGCTGCCGCACCGTCGATGGCGATATAAATCAAGGTGCAGCCGTGTTCCATCTCTGGCTGCGCCGCTGTCCGGATCTCCTCCGGCAGGTGGATTCCCTGCTCCTTAAAAAGTGTGGGATTCCCGGCCAAAACCGTTTTCTCCCCCACCACGGCACGGACGCCGCGCGCAGGCATCATTTGAAAATCACGGATCTCAGGCAATGGTATGGAACTGTTCTCTCGATAGCAGCGGACCACGGCCTTGCCCAGTGGATGCTCAGAGCGCATCTCCGCCGCCGCGGCACAGCGGTACAGTTCCGCCTCCGTCACGGAGGGCAGGGCGCTGTATATACGTGCGACCTTCGGCCGGCCACAGGTGAGGGTCCCCGTCTTGTCAAAAGCAATGCGGCGCACGCGGGCCAGGCGTTCCAGTGCGTCCCCCTCCTTAACCAGAAACCCGTGCTTGGTCGCATTGCCAATGGCCGCCATGATGGCTGTCGGGGTGGCGAGCACCAGTGCGCACGGACAAAAGACGACCAGAATGGTGACGGCGCGAATGATCTGCCCCGTGATAATCCAGGTGAGTATGGCGGCTGTCAGGGCGATCACCACAATCCAGGTGGCCCACCGGTCGGCGATCCCAACAATTTTGGCTTTGCCTGCGTCGGCGGACTGTACCAGCCGGATCATCCGTTGGATGGAGCTGTCTTCGCCCACCTTTTCGGCGCGCATCTCAAAGGCGCCAAACTGGTTCACCGTACCGCTGGCAACTGAATCGCCCGGCCCCTTGTCCACGGGCAGGGACTCCCCGGTCATGACCGCCTGGTTGACGGCAGTATTCCCTGTGATGATTACGCCGTCAACCGGTATGGTCTCCCCAGGCAGTACGCGCAGGATATCCCCGATGCGGACTGCCTCGGCCGGGATGGTCTCCTCCCGGCCCAAAGCAATCCGCCGGGCAGTGCGCGGCGTGAGGTGTACCAGCCGCTCGATCCCGGCCCGTGCCCGCCTTACGGTTAAATCCTCCAGCAGCGCACCCAACTGCATGATAAAGGCGACCTCTCCGGCGGCAAAGATCTCTCCGATTGCCACGGAGGCAATTAACGCAATGGAGACCAGTACATCCGCCTTGATATCAAATGCCGTCACCAGCCCGACCACGGCTTCCAGGATAATCGGGATGCCGCACAGTATAATGGCAATCCATGCCGGATCAAGGGGGAGCGGCGGCTCAAATAAGCTAACGATCAGTGAAATCCCCGACAGAATCAAAAAGGCGACTTCTTTGCGTATGCCGCCCCATTCAAGAAGGGCTTCCAGTTTGTTCATGGCTTTTTTCACAGCGAATCCCTCTTCCCGGTTGCATGATAACCCCCGTATTTAATCACATTATACCTATAGGGGTATAGGTTTGTCAAGACTGCAAAAAAAACCGGCACATCGTGCCGGGCCAATCGTATCATAAAATCCCTGTGGCAAAAAACGTCAAATCATGTTGGCAAAACGCTCCACGGCCTTGGTGAAGTTGGCAATGGTTTGGTCGGCATCGCCGTGCTCGATCCCATCGCGGACGCAGTGGTTGATATGGCCTTCCAAAACCACCTGACCCACTTTGTGCAGGGCAGATTTTGCGGCGTTAATCTGTGCCAGAATATCCTCGCAGGGCACGTCCTCATCCACCATCCGATCAATTGCCTGCACCTGTCCGATGATTTTTTTCAGCCGCCGGTGTAAATTCTCGGAATCCATGCACTGTCTCATCCAAACCATCTCCTCGCATTGATTGTATCCATTATGGGGGATAAAAAATTTTTTGTCAAGGATTGTGAACACCCGGAAGCGTGTTGACATTGATCTCGGTTTGTGATACAATACGGGCAGAATTAAATGGATTGGAGCTGAAAAGATGATTTCTCGTTCTCGCTGAATTGCTGCACAGGCGCGGCGCAAGGTCGTGTACACCTGTGCCCTTTTGCGGGAGCGGCAGGCCCGGCTGATCGGGCTGCGTCTTTTCAGGTTCTATTGCCGGAGTCTCTCTTTGCACCGGCATACCTCGGCGCGCGTTCCCGTGGTATGCTGATGAAAAGGGGGATTTTTTTATGTCCATGATAGATGTCTCGCACCTGACCTTCGGCTATGACGGCAGTGCGGAAAATGTGTTTGAGGATGTGTCCTTCCGGTTGGATACGGATTGGCGCAAGACGACCTTTTTGAATCTTTTGCTGGGGAAATATCCCTACCAGGGGCAAATTCGGTCCGCGGTAGAATTTGAGCCGTTCCCCTATGAACTGCCCGACCGGTCGCAGTGCGCATGGGATCTGGCGGAGAATTTTTGCCCGGGTGCAGAGGCGTGGGAGCTACTGCGTGAGACGTCACGCCTGGAGGTGCCGGAGGAGGCGTTGTTCCGCCCGTTTGACACACTCTCGGGCGGGGAACAGGTCAAGGTGATGCTGGCCGGACTATTCCTGCGGCCCAACGGCTTTTTGCTGATCGATGAGCCCACCAATCACCTCGATCTGTGCGGACGGCAGGCAGTGGCGGACTACCTGCGGAGTAAAAAGGGGTTTATCCTCATCTCGCACGACCGTGCGTTCCTCGACCGGTGCACGGACCACACCCTATCCATCAACCGCAAGGATATCGTGGTTACAAAGGGGAACTTTTCCGTCTGGTATGCGGAAAAGCAGCGCCAGGATGAGCGCGAACGGCGGGAGAATGAAAAGCTAAAAAAGG
>USLQ01000167.1 GCA_900555545.1 uncultured Oscillospiraceae bacterium
CTGAATTGTATTTACATGTAAGGGTGTGGCGGAGAGCAACTTGTATAATTGGCGTCGGGAGATCATGGGATGCACCTCTTTAATCGTGATGTTCTGTTTCCATTTTATCACGGCAACAGCCTATTTTGAATAAGGAATATAGGTGTTTTGCCGTCCGACAATGAAAAAGGGTTTTCAATTTTCCCCTTTTATGGTACAATTACCTTGGTTTTATAATTTCTCAAAAACAGAGGAGCGTTGCAACATGCTTTATACGAGCACAAGGGACCGTTCGGTCAAAGTCAGTTCCGCCCAGGCGATCGCCCAGGGCATCTCCGCAGATGGCGGCCTGTTTGTCCCGGAGAGTATCCCGCAGATCTCTATGGAGGAGATTGTCCGGCTGGCCTCGGCCGACTATGTCACCCGGGCCAAGGAGATCCTCTCCCTCTACCTGACGGACTTTACTGATGAGGAGCTCGATTACTGCGTCAACGGTGCGTACGCCTCGGGCCGTTTTTCCTCGGAAAAGGTAGCCCCACTGGCCGAGATCGAGCCGAACGTCCACCTGCTGGAGCTGTGGAAGGGGCCAACCTGCGCCTTTAAGGATATGGCGCTCCAGCTGCTTCCCTACCTGATGACCGTCTCCGCCAAAAAGACGGCGGACGGCAAGACGATCGTCATCCTTGTCGCCACCTCCGGCGACACGGGCAAGGCGGCGCTTGAGGGCTTTAAGGATGTCAAGGATACAAAGATCCTCGTCTTTTACCCGGAGGATGGTGTCAGCCCCATGCAAAAGCTCCAAATGATGACGCAGGAGGGCGATAACGTTGGCGTATGCGCCATCCGGGGCAACTTTGACGACGCGCAGAGCGGTGTCAAACGCATTTTTTCCGATCGCGCGATTGTGGAAAAGCTGGCTGCCCATAACATGATGTTCTCCTCAGCCAACTCCATCAACTGGGGGCGCCTGGTGCCGCAGATTGTCTATTATATCTCCGCTTACTGTGATATGATTGCGGATGGCAGCATCACGCCGGGCGCTCCGGTCAATGTCGCCGTTCCCACCGGAAACTTCGGCAACATCCTTGCCGCCTATTATGCACGCAAGATGGGGCTTCCCATCAACAAGCTGATCTGTGCCTCCAACGCCAACAACGTCCTTACGGATTTCCTCACCACGGGCGTTTACGACCGTAACCGCACGTTCCATGCGACGATTTCCCCGTCCATGGATATCCTGATCTCCAGCAATCTGGAGCGTTTGCTCTATGATATGACGGATGGGGATGATCGGGCGGTCGCAGGATATATGGAACAGCTGAATACAGTGGGACGGTATACGGTCGCACCGGAGGTGTTCGCCAAGATTTCCGCTCTGTTCTGCGCAGGCTACTGCGACGATGCACAGACCAAGCAGACCATCCATCAGGTCTTTGAGAGCGACGAGTATCTCTGCGATACGCATACGGCCGTTGCGGTCAAGGTTTACAAGGACTACTGTGCACGCACGGGCGATCAGACGGATACGATCATCGCCTCCACGGCCAACCCGTTCAAATTTTCCGCCGCTGTGCTGGAGGCAGTTGGCGGCGGCCTTGCCGCAGGGCTCAGCGAGTTTGACGTTGTCCGTCAGCTCTCTGTCGTGACAGGGGAGCAGATCCCCGCCCCTCTTGCCGATCTGGAGCAGCGCAGCGTACGTTTTACAGATGTCTGCGACAAAGAGAATATGGCACAGGCGGTCTTTAAGATGCTCGGGATCGAGGGCTGATATGGCACTGTACGCAATCGCGGACACGCATCTTTCCCTCGGCGGGGCGGACAAGCCCATGGATGTATTCGGCGGGTGGGCTCACTATGTGGAGCGCTTGGAAAAAAATTGGCGCGCCATTGTTGGGCCGGAGGACACGGTGGTCATCGCCGGGGATATCTCCTGGGCGATGAAGCTTGAGGATACGGCGGCGGATTTTCGGTTCTTGGATTCACTCCCCGGGGAGAAGATCCTGCTCAAGGGGAATCACGATTACTGGTGGTCTACCCGTGCCAAGACGGAGCGCTATTTGCAGGAGCAGGGCTTTACAACATTGAAAATCCTGTTCAACAATTCCTATTACCGGTGTGGTGTACACATCTGTGGGGCCAAGGGCTGGCCTGCGGATACGGATATCCGTTCGGACGAAAAGCTGGCACTTCGGGAACTCGGCCGCTTGCGGGCTTCGCTGGAAACACCGGAGACGGACACCCAGGGGGAGCGGATTGTGTTCCTGCACTATCCACCTTACGCGGTGCAGGCTGCTTCCAGCATTATGCATGACTGTTTGGTGGAGGCCGGGGTGCGGCGGTGCTATTACGGACATCTGCACGCGGCGGCGGTTCACCGCGCTTTCAATGCGGAGGCGGACGGCGTCTCCTACCGCTTGATTTCGGCGGATAGCCTGCGTTTTTGCCCGGTTTTGGTGCAAAAGTGAGCGCGGTTGCCGCGATTTTTGCGGGAAGTGAAAAAAATGGTGGAAATCCCTTGAAATATCTGCTATAATAACTCAGTTAGTGTAAGTAACGGGAGGATTAAAAATGAGCTTAAAATCATGTGAAAAAACAGAGACCAATGTCTATCAGGTAGAGGTACAGGTGGATGCGGAGACCTTTGAGTCCGCTGTCAACAAGGCCTATCTCAAAAACAAAAAGCGCATCAACGTCCCTGGCTTCCGCAAGGGCAAGGCACCCCGTGCGATCATCGAGAAGATGTACGGTGCGGCCGTGTTCTATGAGGATGCAATCGATATCGTCTATCCGGAGGCCGTAGAGGAGGCCATGAAAGAGGCGGGCCACACGCCCGTTGCGCCGCCCGCAGATGTGGAGATTGTCTCCGTCGGCAAGGAGGGCGTTGAGTTTAAGTTCAAGGCCACTGTCAAGCCGGAGGTCGAGATCGGTACTTACAAGGGCCTGAAGGCTTATAAAGAGGAGATCAAGGTGGAGGCGTCCGAGGTCGATGCCCGCATTGAGGAACTGCGCGACCGTAATTCCCGCATGGTCACCGTTGAGGACCGCGAGGCAAAGGACGGCGATATGGTTGAGATCGACTTTGAGGGCTTTACCGGCGGCGAGGCCTTTGAGGGCGGCAAGGCGGAGAACTACAACCTGACTCTGGGCTCCGGCAGCTTTATTCCGGGCTTTGAGGATCAGATTGTCGGCCACAAGACGGGCGATGAGTTTGAGATCAATGTCAAGTTCCCGGAGGATTACGCGCCCGAGCTCGCCGGCAAGGATGCCACTTTCAAGATCAAGCTGCATGAGATCAAGGAGAAGCAGCTCCCCGAGGTGGACGATGAGTTTGTCAAGGATGTCAGCGAGTTTGAGACGCTTGACGAGCTGAAGAAGGATATCGAGGAGAATCTCCGCAAGGAGAAGGAGCATCAGGCGGATCATGAGGTAGATGACCAGATCATGGAGGAGCTTATCTCCGGCCTGAAGGCTGAGATCCCCGAGGTCATGTATGAAAACCGCGTGAATGAGTCTGTCCGCAATTTCGAGAGCCGTTTGAACTCTCAGGGCATGGCATTGGAGGCCTATCTGCAGTACACAGGCATGGATATGGAGAAGTTCCGCGAGGGCTTCCGTGCACAGGCCGAGATGCAGGTTAAAGGCCGCCTGGCATTGGAGAAGGTTGCCGAACTTGAGGGCCTTGTCCCGACCGATGAGGACATCGAGGCGGAATATAAGCGCTATGCCGACACATATAATATGGACATTGAGACCGTTAAGAAGGTCATCCCCGCCGAGGATATTAAGGATGACCTGTGCATTACCAAGGCTGTCGATTTCATTAAGGACAATGCCGACGTAAAGACGGGCAAAAAGCCTGCTAAGAAGGACGACGCCGAGGAGAAGAAGCCGGCCGCCAAAAAGACCGCTGCCAAGAAAACAACAGCTAAAAAGGCGGCCAAAAAGGACGAGGAAAAATAAATTCCGATAATTTGTTATAATTTGTCCGA
>USLQ01000168.1 GCA_900555545.1 uncultured Oscillospiraceae bacterium
TGGCGGTACGTTCGCCCAGCGAGAGCCATGCCTCGTCCTCCGGCGACACCTCGGCACGCCATTCGGCGTTGCAGGTCACCAACACGTCGAACGAAGCAGCAGACGCCGCCACCTGTTTTTCGGTAAAATTCGTCGCAATCGCAGGCGCGGGCGCCTGCTGCCGCACTTGCAAAAGATCGACTATCATACGCAGGAACCCGAAAAACAGGGGAAGGCCCTTCCCCTGAAAAAGCTGGCTGGGATGATGGTCTCCTCCGGAATCTTGGTACTGATGCTCTCTATTGTGATCCAGGGAACGCTCAAGGACAGCGTGACCCAGTGGATTCCAACCTTTTTTGACAGCCAGTTCCATACAGGGACAAGCATCTCCCTCGTGATGACGATGGTGCTCCCCATTATCAATGTGACGGGCGCCTACTTTGCCCGTATGATCGACCGGAGGATCCACAACGAACTGACAACCTCTGTGATCTTCTTCGGCATTGCCGCCGCATTCCTAACCGTCCTGTTGCTGTTCGGATCCAAAAACATGATCCTGGCGCTGATCTGCATGGCGGGGGTGCAAAACTGTATGTTTGCGATCAATGTGATGCTGATCACTATGGTTCCCCTGCGCTTTAGTAAATTTGGCCGTGTGAGTACGGTGGCAGGGCTCGTCAATGCGATGGCCTATATCGGCTGCGGGGCACTCAATCTCGCGGCAGGTGCGTTGCTGGAGAGGACCGGGACGGAGTGGAACATCCTGTTTATCCTTTGGCTCTGTCTGGCGGTCGGCGCCCTTGTTCTCACCGGCTCCTGTGTGATCCCCTGGAAAAAATTTGTGCAGCGCGAAAAGCTAAACGAGGCAGAACAGGAGTAAATTTCCCCTCTCAAGGAGGAACTGGGTATGGAATTCTATATTCGTCCCTGCCGGACTGATGACGCCGGTGCGATTTACGAGCTGAACAAAAGCAGTTTGGGATATCATTACCCACTGGAAAATACCAGACAAAAAATCGGTCAGGCGCTCAAAAGCCGGACTACCTTTATTACCGTTGCAGTATGTGGGGATTACGTAATCGGCTATATTCATGCCGCGGATTACAACGCCCTTTATGCACCGCCGATGAAGGATATTCTGGCGCTCGCTGTCAGCAAGGAGTACCGGCGATTTGGTGTGGGACGGGCTCTGCTGCAGGCGGTGGAAGCCTGGGCCATGGAGAGCGGCGCAGCCGGAATCCGCCTTGTCTCCTGCTCCTCCCGAACCGAGGCGCATGAATTTTACAAAAAGTGCGGGTACATCTGCTCCAAAGAACAGTTTAATTTTAAAAAAATGATTTTGTAGACGAAAAACCAGAGAGCTGGGAAATCAGCTCTCTGGTTTTCTTAAAATTCCTTGTTACGGAGCAGTTTTATCACCTGATCCCAGTCGTCCGGCATGTCCGTATCCTGTGCGACTTTATTCACATGTTCCCTACCACACTTTTCACAGCGATAGCGGATCTGATAGCCTTTCCGGCTGTTCCAGATCAATCCGATTGGCTTCATCAGCCCTCCACAGGGATTCGCACGGTCTCCCGGTACAATATCCACATGTAGGGAGTACAGGCAGAACGGGCAATGATCCCGATAGCTTCCATTGGTCGCCAATGGCACTTGTCTGCCGCAATGGACACAGACAAATGATGTATTTTCTGTTTTTCTGCTCACACCGAGCCCTCCTGATTCTTGAAAATTCAAGATCAAAAGGGCGGGGTTCTGTTTCCTCTTGAGAAAATCTCCTGCGGGCTTGATCGGAGTCTGGACCGATTCTCCGCTGTCTTCTGGACAGCGAATACTTCTGCTTCCTGCTTCGAGGGGGCGTCTTGCATCCCCCTGTCCGAACTGTTCCCGGCTTTTATCCTGTACCGGTCAATGTATGGCGGTTTGAATCACCATCCAGCAGTAGGTGTATCTCCGGTCTCACCGCCTGTGGCGTCATCCCCCGTTAGTATGCGAGCTGATTGTAAAATTCAATGATTTCCATCCCCCACCTCCTCGCTGTTTTCTCCATTATAACGCAGTCCTTCATCCCGTTCAATAGCTGAGACGCAAAAGGCGCAGCCGAAAAACGGCTGCGCCCATACACATTTTAATTACTTTTTCCGTGCGCCATTGGCGGCAAATACGCGTTTGACCGTATTGGAGACATACGGGGCAATATTCAGTGCGCCGCCCTTGTAATCCGGCACCTGAATCTCCGGTGCGAGAACCGGGCTGCCGGCATTGCTCCAGTAGACCGGATGCTTGCCACAGGCCATACAGCCGGTGTTCCGAATCCCGATCGCGTGGCACATCGCCATTGTCACTGCGTGCAGGGAATCGTAGCGGAAGGAGTCCGGCTGGAGGGCATTGGCCGCCTCCTGGATCATCTGCCAGGACATCCGCCCACACGCCGGTTTTACCGACGGGCGCACCTCATTAAGCCTGCGCTCCGCGCTGATAAACGTGCCGCCGCACTCCGTGGCCGCGCTCAGCGGGAACAGGAGATCTGCCCGCTTAGCCGTGGCGCCCATCATGCAGTCGAATACGGCAGTAAACTCGAAGGCGGCATCCTCCGGCAGCTCCTCACCAAAGCTGACAACGGCCTTGACACCGGACAGATCCATCTCCGCGGCCGGTTTGACGCCGAGGATATCAAGCCCTTGTGCATTGGCCCCATCCTTAAAGAGGATGATGCCGTTATAGGCGCGGCCGATGTGGCCGCCATTTACGAGGATATCGCCGATGGCACAGGCCGCTTCACGGGTGAGCGTCGCCTCTCGGCAGACGATCATGGCGTTCTTCGCATCGCGGTACAGTGCCGCAATCTCCTGTGCCTGTCCGTTGTCAACCGTCTCGCCCTTGAGCACTCCGGCAACCGCCGTCAGGAAAGAGGTATCTGCACACTTGACCTTGAGTGTTGCCCAGTCATCCGCGCGCGTGTCGCTGCTGCCGATGACGACTAGCTTGGCGCCCTTCTCAACGGCCTGCTTGACCTTCATCAGGCCAATATAAGAGGCACTCATCAGATCCGCCCCGATCAGCAGGATAACATCCGTGCCGAGCAGTTCGTCAAATGTATTGGTAGAGGCGTCCACGCCGAGAATCTCGGCAAATGCGGCATGCGCCTTGGAATACGTCATGACCTGATCCGTCCCCACAACCTTGCGTGCGAATTCGGAAGCAAGATACGCCTCCTCCATCGTCAAGCGGTCGGAGAGGGTAAAGGCAATCTCCGACGGCTGATACTGTTTCAGCCGCTCCGCCAGCGCCTGGAACGCCTGCGGGTAATCCGCCTTCTTTCCGCCGACGGCAGGTTCCGCCACGCGGTCACCGTACTGGAGTGCGCCAAAGCCGAAGCGTCCGCCCTTACAGAGCAGGCCGTCATCTGCCGGAAGGGCACGCCAAAGGGTATTGCCGACGGAAGCCATATCGATCTGGCAGCCGACAGAGCAGAACGAACAGGTGGTACGGGTAACCGTCTCCTGCGCGGGGACGCTCTTTTTCGCCGGTTTGACCTCCATGAGCGCGCCGGTCGGGCACAGTGCAACGCACTGGCCACAGTTGACACAGTCCGTCTGATCGAGCGGCAGGTTGAACTCCGGAGCAGCCAGCGTATCAAAGCCGCGGCCGATCAGGCCGAGGGCCGTGTTGCCCATGACCTCGTCGCACACACGCACGCACAGGCCGCAGAGGATACACTTATCGGGATTGCGGACGATAAATTCATTGTGATCGGGGTGGTTGCGGTGATGCTTCTCGCCCTCAAGCCGCTTGGGCTCCACGTGATACTCGTTGGCCAAATGGATCAGCTTGCACTCGTAGTAGTCATGGCAGCCGCACTCCAGGCAGCGGGATGCCTCGCGCTGAGCCATCTCCGGTGTAAAGCCCTGGACGACCTCCTCAAAGTTATGCTTGCGCTCCTCCGGTGCAAGGTGCGGCATCGGCTCCC
>USLQ01000169.1 GCA_900555545.1 uncultured Oscillospiraceae bacterium
TGTGCAGCCGGAAGCCGGCGTCCGGTAGGCGACAGCCTTGGGGATTCGGACGGTATATGTGATATACGCCTCATCCTCCGTGCGTTCGCTGTCCGCCTCGATCCCAGCCTGGCGCATCGTGTCCACAGCATGGGTGATCGTGTTCATGAAGATCCGCACATCGCGGAACAGGAACTTTATATTTCTTTTTTTGCCCTGTTTGGGCTTCAAATGGCTCTCTACCAATTTTTCCGTCTGGGCGACATTCATCTGATTGCACACAACCTGATCCAGCACCAGCTGGCGCTCATGCTCGTCCTCCAGCTTCAGCAGCGCCCGTGCATGGCGCTCCGTCAGGCCGGCGCGCTCAATTTGAGCGCACATGCGGGGGGAGAGGCGCAGCAGCCGCAGCTTATTGGACAGGGTGGACTGTGCTTTCCCCAGGCGCAGGGCCATCTCTTCCTGCGAGAGGCCGTAATGATTCATCAGGCTCTCGATGGCCCGTGCCTCCTCAAAGAAGTTCAGGTTTTCACGCTGTAAATTCTCCAGCAGGGCAAAGACAGCTGACTGTTCGCTCTGTGCGCGGATCACGATGCAGGGGACAGTGGCCATCCCGATCATGCCCGCCGCGCGCAGGCGGCGCTCGCCGGCGATCAACTCATAGCCGCCGCCCTCCCGAATGCGCACACTGATCGGCTGGAGCATCCCATTCTCGTGAATGCTCTGTGCAAGCCCCTCCAACTCATCCATAGAGAAAGAGCGCCGCGGCTGATCCGGATTTGGATAAATTTCTTCCCGCGCGATGAGCAGCACACTGCCGGCCGCCACGGGCATATTTTTCTTTTCAGGTGACATGATAAAAGCCCTCCGGTAAAAGTGGTTCGGAACCCTTGTCCTATTTCAAGCATAGCACAAATATTCCGAAAGTCCATCTTTTTCCGTCGGGCAAAAGAGACGCACGTCGACAGCGTACGTTAAGAACCGATTTTTCGTTTGGCGATCTGTGCCGAAGGACGCGGATATTTTGCCGGAGTCTGCGATATCTTTTTGACCGTCAAAATATTGCGCTCGGCCGATTGGCTCAGTTGAAAACGCTTAAACACAGCCTCTCCACCACCGAGCAAATGGATTCCCCTGCGCGCTGTCTCCATTTCGCGCTCCGCGTCCGGTCCCTTCATGGCGATAAACACTCCGCCGACCCGGGCGAGGGGGAGGCAGTATTCACACAGCGTATCCATCGCAGCAACAGCACGCGCCGTCACAAAGTCAAATTTTTCGCGAAATCGGGGGGCCCGGCCAAGCTCTTCGGCGCGCGCGTGGATGACCTCAGCCTGCAGCCCTGTATGATTCAAAACTTCCTGAACAAAGCGCAGCTTTTTACCCGTGGAATCCACAAACGTCATGTGCAGATCCGGGCGGGCAATCAGCATCACCAGTCCAGGGAATCCAGCGCCGGTTCCCACATCAATACAGTGCGCCTCTTGTGGGATTTCAGCAGCCGCAAAGACAGCCAGGCTGTCCGCGAAGTGCTTGACGGCAATTCCCTCCGGATCTGTAATGGCAGTCAGGTTGACACGGCTGTTATAATCCACCAGCATAGTCGCGTAGGTGTCAAGCCGGTCAAGCGCCATATCGTCCAATGGGACGCAAAAGGCACTGGAAGCATCCTGCAATGTTTCACGTGGAACAATCATGTGTTTCCTCCTTCTCTCCGAGTGCGGAGATAGATCAGCAGCACGGAGACGTCCGCCGGTGTTACGCCGGAAATCCGCGATGCCTGGCCCACATTCTCCGGCCGGATGCGGGCGAGTTTTTCCGCCGCCTCCAAACGCAGTCCGGTGATCTGCTTATAATCCAAATCGCGCGGTATCCGCTGTACTTCCAACCGGCGCATCTCCGCAATCTGAGCCTCCTGGCGCTTAATATACCCCTCATACTTCAGCTGCGTCTGCACCTGCTCCGTTACTTCATTCGGCAGAGAGGGGCGGGTCCCGTCAAACGGAGCCAGCATTTCGTAACCCACCTGCGGCCTGCGCAGCAGCTCCGCCACAGTGACACCGGAACGCACCGGCGCAGTTCCAGCCTTCACCAGTATGTCGTTAAGCTGCGCGGTAGGGGAGAGGACAGTTGTGTTCACCCGTTCACGCTCGTGATCAATCTGCTCCCGCTTTTTCAAAAAGCGTGCCCACTTTTCATCGTCGATCAAACCGATCTCCCGACCGATGGGCGTCAGGCGCAAATCGGCGTTATCTTGGCGCAGAACCAGCCGGTATTCCGAACGCGATGTCATCATCCGATAGGGATCTGAACACCCCTTAGTGACGAGATCATCAATCAGTGTACCGATATAAGAAGAGGCGCGATCCAAAATGAGCGGCTCTTGCCCCTGCACCCAACGCGCCGCATTGATGCCGGCGATCAAGCCCTGTGCTGCCGCCTCCTCATATCCGCTCGACCCGTTGAACTGTCCCGCGCCAAACAGGCCCTCAAAGTCGAGGAACTCGAGCGATGGGCGCAGCGCCAAGGGATCCACACAGTCATACTCAATTGCATAGGCCGCGCGCATCACCTGCACATGCTCCAACCCCGGGATCGTATGCAGGAAAGCGAGCTGCACATCGACCGGCAGGGAAGAGGAGAGCCCCTGTAAATACATCTCACCTGTGTTCAGCCCACAGGGCTCTATGAACACCTGGTGGCGCTCCTTGTCCGCAAAGCGGACGATCTTGTCCTCAATGCTCGGGCAGTATCGGGGTCCCACGCCCTCAATTTTTCCGCCATAGAGTGGCGAGCGATGCAGATTCGCAAGAATAATCTCCTTTGTCTCCCGGCTGGTATAGGTGATATAACAGGAACGCTTGTTTGTAATCTCCGTCTGCTCATAAAAGGAAAAGGGAACGATCCGCTCGTCACCCGGCTGTTCCTCCGTGCGCGAAAAGTCGATGGAATTGGCATTGACCCGGGCAGGCGTACCTGTTTTGAACCGGCGGACAGGGATCCCCAGATCGCGCAAAGACTTTGCCAACGCCGTGGAGGGGAACATCCCATCCGGACCGCTCTCATAGGAGACATCGCCGATATAGACACGGCCGGCCAGAAAAGTCCCCGTCGCCAGCACGACCGCCTTGGCCGTGTAGACCTCTTCCAGCCGCGTGCGCAGTTCCCAGCCGCCGTCCGTCCGCCGCAGATCCACGATCTCCGCCTGCTTCAGCGTCAGCCCGGGCGTATTCTCCAGCGTATTTTTCATCTCCGCCGAATAGGCTCGCCGGTCAATCTGCGCCCGAAGGCTGTGCACAGCCGGCCCCTTGGACAGGTTGAGCATCCGGCTCTGGAGTGTATTGCGATCTGCTGCCACACCCATCTGGCCACCCAGCGCGTCAATTTCACGCACCAGATGGCCCTTGGATGTTCCTCCAATGGAGGGGTTGCAGGGCATGTTGCCCACCCAATCCAAGTTGATTGTAAAAACTACGGTATCGGCGCCCAGCCGCGCCGCGGCAAGCCCTGACTCAATCCCGGCATGACCCGCCCCAATCACGGCTACCTCATATGTTCCAGCAAAAAATTCCATTTAAATTCTCCCCGCCTGTAAATCCATTTTTCAAAGGTGCAGCGCACTTCACTCACTTTCCCACGCAGAATTTCGCAAACACCTCATCCACAACGGCCTCCCCGGCACGTTCGCCGGTCAGCTCCATCAGAGCTGATAGCGCGTCCTGTACGCAGACCGTCACCGCATCCAGCGTGACGCCGCCGTCAAGCGCATCCCGGGCCTCCCGCACCGCCATGTGTGCACGGTTACAACAATCCCGCTGACGGTCGCTGACCAGCAGGGGAGCGCTGGCATCAAAGCCGCATGTCCCCAAAGCCTGCCCGACAGCCCGCTCCAATTCCTCCGCTCCGGTCCCATCCTTGGCGCAGATCTCCACACACAGGGGGATCCGTTCCCGGATGGGGGTAAA
>USLQ01000170.1 GCA_900555545.1 uncultured Oscillospiraceae bacterium
GTGTCGAGGATATCGCCCGGCTTCATGTTCCACTCAAATTCAAACGGATTGATCCCGTTCTGGATTCGGATGAGATCGTGGGAGCCGGTCTCCACCCGCGCGATATGATTGCCGGAGTAGACGAGGTTGAACGCATAGCAATTTCCCAACTCCTGCGTACAGTCATCGCGGCGAACGACAAAAAATGGATTGTGCCGGTTCGAGCTTGTCCCCGCGATCGAACCCATGGAGACAACGCCCTGATTGATCTTTTTCTCGTGCACGAAGCGTTCGCGCATCCAAGCGCCATCAAAAGTCATCATCGTGTACTCGTCAAACGGCAAATCCAGCTGCATACTCATCAGGGAGTGGATCTTAAACGGAGTCTTGCCGCAGATCAGCCGCGAGGAACGCGTGATAATGTCACACTCTTCAAACACAGTATAGATCAAGTGCAGTTGCGCATCAATAGATGCATCGGTAAGCACCAGTGTTAGTGTCTGGGAGGGACCGTAGCTGGACGGTAGCCCATGCAAATCCGGCTTGACATCTGTGATCCCATTGCCGGTATATTTAAAGTCAGATGTAAAGACGCCGTCCTCTGTGCTGATCTGGATCGAAGGGAGGCGATAATCTCCCTTGCCATAGGAGGAGGACTCCAAACAGATATGATCCAGCGACAGTTTGGTATCCTCCTGCGAATAGGCCGTGGAGTTGCCATACCCAAGATTGTGCTTGTCATAAAGAAATTCAAATCCATTCTCCATGGGGATCTTACGTCCGTAGTACAGGTTTTCGATATACCCGTTTTCCAATACCCGGATCACATAGGAAGTATTTTTGGTGGCGAGATAAAACTCATTTTTCTGTGTTGAACGAATCATGGCCGTGCCCTCCGCAATTTACTTTATGGAGAGTATTATACCATCAAAGAAAAACAGGGTCAATTCAAGGTATCAGTCGCTGTGGATCTCGGCGTGTCAATTTTGAAAACGAAAATATATTTGTTTTGCACAAAAAAGTGGGTAAAGCCTATCAATCCACATAGCTTCAGTTCACTTGAAAAATAAATTAAAAAAGTACTTGATTTTTATCCGAAGAGCGTGTATAATAAATAAGCGCTTGAGAGAGCACATAAATATCGCGGGATGGAGCAGTTCGGTAGCTCGTCGGGCTCATAACCCGAAGGTCGGAGGTTCAAGTCCTCCTCCCGCAACCATAACGGAGCAAGGTGAATCCTGGCTCCGTTTTTCTTTAAAAAAATAAAATGTGCGGCATGGGAATCACGATCCTGCGCCGCACATTTTTTAATTATTTCTCACACCTCACCTGTCAAATGGACATACTGAGGTATATGACCTGTCGCCGTCAAAAAGTGATTGAGCAAATCCTCGGTACGGATCAACAGGGTGGAAGTGCACACACATGGATGGCAGGCAAAGTCTTCAGCGTCCTTTAAGTCTTCGTCGATCAACAGATTGACCTGATGACTCGCGTCGTTCATCAATCCAAGCACACTGACGGCACCGGGTTTAATATTCAGGTATTTCAGCATATGTTCTTCCCCGGCAAAGGACAGGCGTGCACTCCCGATCTGTGCGGAGAGCTCCTTTGTCTTAAAAGGCTTATCCCCGGGCATACAGAGCAGATAAAACTTTGTCTGCTGGCGATTACAAAGGAAAAGATTTTTACAGATAGGTGCGCCAAGTACCTTTTCAACTTCCTCGCATTTTTCCATAGTATCGGCTGCCTCATGATCCAAGCGTCGGTATGGAATGCCATGCTCGTCCAAAAAGTGGTAAACCGCCATCTCTCGCTCCTCGCGATTCTCTGCTGGCGGTGCCTGCACGTAAAAGTTCGGTTCAATATGCATCATGTTTCAGTCCCCCATCCGTTTATCAATCCTAATTATAACGAAAACAGCAGGTCCTGGCAATATTATTTTTCTATTTTTTTACGTTCCAGCGCAGCCTCAATGTGGTCGCGGATCACCAGATAACCGTTCATATTTGGGTGTAATCCATCATAGGAATATTCATGCCGGAGTTGTCCTTCGTTATCAGAGAGGACTTCCGTAAGATCGATAAATTCGATGTTTTCCTCTCGAGCCACCTGGGCAATCAATTGATTTAGCTTTCGGATGTCTCCATTATCCCGGCCGTGCATCTGAATTCGCTCGATCAGCATATTTCGGTCATGCGTATTGACAGGATAGACTGCCTGCAGCAGAATGCGTGTCTCCGGAATGGATTCATGTACGCGACGGATTATCTGACGGATATTTTCCGCAATCTGCTCTTGTGGGCGGTTTTGGAAAAAGTCGTTGATCCCCATTAGCATAATTAGGTTTGCCGGTTCGAGCGGAAGAATTGTTTGCCCAAGCCGCTCCAGCATGGAATCGGAGCGTTCAGATCCGATCCCGCGGTTGAGAACCGGGATTCCTGTGCGCTCTGTGTATCCCCGGTAGATCTCATTCACGGGGCAAAACTCCGTTATGGAGTCCCCCAGGAACACGGTCGCATGGCGTGGGGCCTTAGCCGCGAGAGCAATATAATTGTCGATTTTATTCTGAATTCCCTTGTCGCCCATTCTCTGAATAACATTGGCGGCGTATTTAGCCAATGAGCACGTTGTTATTGCAACGGCCGCAGCGCCTGTCCCTGCAGCAATCAGACATGACTTATTCAATCTAAATCCCCCTTTATCACAACGCCAAGAAAGAAACCTCCCCCGCAGGGGAGGATCATTTATTTCTTGGCAATGCCTTTTACGGTTCTCAGCAGCCGGCGCAGGGCGCGCATCGCATGGTCGTTATTCATCAAATCCGCGATCGCCTGAGCATCCTCTGGTCCGATTTTTCCCGGCACCATGGAGACGATGGCGCGCACCGGCGCGGTGACGACCGCCTCCAGCAGGACGGCGTACTTTTCGCCGCAGATCTTTTTTGCCACTTTCATCAGACGTCTGCCCCATTTCGTATGCCGCGCGTCATACAGGCAGTCATTCACCGTAAATCGATAATCTGCGGGCAGCTCGCTATCCGGAACCGCGTGGCCCAGCAGCGCTTCAAATTCCCCGTCCGGTACATCCGTGATCTTTCCGCTGAAATAGGCGGGCATCCGGGCGGCCTCATAGGGTGACTGAGCCCCCTCCCCTGTAAGGGAAACCGCTGTGCGCAGGCGCAGGTCCCGGCTGGAGGCAGCCGCATGGATCGTATAGATCCCAGGCTGTGCGCACCAGCGGTGTTTCCCAACATGATAGTACTCGAATGAGCGTGGCGATAATTCCAGTGTTACATGCACCGTCTCCCCCGCGCGGATCCAGACCTTTTCAAATCCACACAGGGTGCGGACAGGGTGGAATACGCCCTCCTCTGGGGGCTGGACATAGATCTGTACGACCTCCGCACCGTCCCGTTTTCCGGTATTCGTCACGTCCAGACTGACATTCAGCGGCTGACCGGATTTCAGCTCCTTGGCGGAAACGGCGAGGTTCGCATATTCAAACGTCGTATACGAGAGGCCGTAGCCGAACTCAAACAGGACATCCTTCTGCACCTTGTCATAATACCGATAGCCGATATACGGACCCTCACGGTATTCGACGGTGCGTGTATTTCCCGGGAAGTAATTGGCCGCAGGCGTATCGGATAGGGCCAGCGGATAGGTCTCCGCCAGCTTCCCGCTCGGGCAGCGATTGCCCAGAAGCAGATTGACGACGGCCTCGCCGCACGCCTCACCGCCCAGGTAAGCGCATAAAACGCCCTTTACCCGGCTCAGCCACGGCATCAGCACCGGCGCCCCGGCGTGGAGGACCACGACCGTGTTGGGCTGTACCGCCGCAACGGCAGTCACAATCGCATTGTGCACGGCAGGCAGATCCAACGTCTTGCGGTCGTAGCCCTCCGACTCCTCCAGGTCTGTAAGACCTACAAAGACGACAGCCGCATCGGCCCCC
>USLQ01000171.1 GCA_900555545.1 uncultured Oscillospiraceae bacterium
GTGCTGGAGACAAAGAATTACGAACATATCGAACAGATTAAACAGGCTTTAAAGGACGCAGGTTACCACCTGCTGTCCACCTATTGATAAACGGAGGTCTTTACTGATGAAAAAACTGCACACTTCTTCCGCGCCCGAGGCCATTGGTCCCTACTCCCAGGCCGTTGTCAGCAATGGGATGCTGTTCACATCCGGCCAGATCGCCATCAATCCCACCACTGGCGAAGTGGAGGCGACTACAATTGAGGCCCAGACCGAACAAATTTGTGAAAACCTGAAGGCAATTCTCGCCGAGGCCGGCCTGACCTTTGAAAATGTAGTGAAAACCACCTGCTTTTTAAAGGATATGGGCGACTTTGCCGCGTTTAATGCTGTGTATGGGAAGTACTTTACAGGCAAACCCGCCCGCTCCTGTGTGGCCGCCGCCTGCCTGCCCAAAAATGTCCTTGCAGAAATCGAACTGATTGCAGAAATGTAAAGTGTATTGCTTTACGCAAAAGCCCGGCTGAAATCTCAGCCGGGCTTTTATCCTGTCGAATCACACTTTACTTGAGCAGCGGTTTAATTGCATTGGTGATGATCTCATAGCCGGCGGCATTTGGATGCAGGCCGTCCATGGTGTACGCATCGCGCAGCACGCCGTTCTCATCCGCGAGTTGATCAGTCAGATCCAGATACTGGATCCCCTTCTCCTCTGCAAGCGACTTCAGGCGGGCGTTCAGGGAACGGATCATCTCATTGGTGCGCACGGAACCGACCATAAAGCGGTCGTAAAATTCCGGCCGGTTCTCATTAATCGGGTACAGCGCCTGAAGGATGATATTGGTCTGCGGGCACTGGGCCTGCGTCTTTTCGATCATAGTTTTAATGTTGTTGTAGATCGTATCCTCCGGTACATTCTGACCGAGGTCGTTGACGCCGATAAGAAGAACCATGTTCTTGGGTTCTATATTCAGCACGCTGTCATCAAAGCGGTCCAACAGATGATCCGAGCACTCCGCGCTGATGCCGCGGTTATATACGAGCGTACCGGTCTGCTGCATATAGTCGCCATAAAAGTCAACCAGCGGATAATATTCTGTAATAGAGTCACCGACAAATACGGTCTGCCCCTTGAGCGCCGTCCGGTTCTCATAGGCAAAGTTTTCCGCCTTGATGTTTTGAGTCGCCACGCCCTGTGCGTCGACTTGGCCGAGCGCCCAACTGGCAAACACACCAAGAGCCACCCCTATTACCACAATGGGAATAAGAGCAGAAACAATAATAGTCCATACTTTTGATGATTTTTTCTTTCCATTTTCCATAAAAATCGCCTCCTGCCCCTATTATATCGCGCAACAATATCTTTTCAAGGGTATGATATCTGAATAAAAATCGGTAATCTTACGTGTCCCGTAGTTGACGCAAAAATAATAGTTGTCAGGCTGTCCCCTTTTTTATATAATGAAACCAGATTCAAATAAGGGAGGATGTTTTTATGCAATACCAAATCATTGGCGAACCGATGCCCGTTGTGACCTGCACCCTGAATGCAGGAGAGTCCATGATCACGGAGAGCGGCTCCATGGCCTGGATGTCGCCTAACATGGAGATGAAAACAAACGCCGGCGGGATTGGGAAAGCGTTCGGCAGGATGTTTTCCGGCGACTCCATTTTTCAAAATATCTACACCGCACAGGGCGGCCCGGGAATGATCGCCTTTGCCTCCAGCTTTCCCGGATCCATCCGCGCGATTGAAATCACGCCGGAGTGCCCGGTTGTCGTTCAAAAATCCGGATTTCTTGCCTCCGAGCCGGGTGTCCAGCTCTCCGTCTATTTCCAAAAACGGCTGAGCGGCGGGCTGTTTGGCGGTGAGGGCTTTATTATGCAAAAGCTGGACGGCCATGGCATGGCTTTCATTGAGATCGATGGTTACGCGGTGGAGTATATGCTTCAGCCCGGCCAGAGTATGGTGGTGGACACCGGAAACCTGGCCATGGCGGACGCGACCTGTACCATCACGGCACAGATGGTCAAGGGGGTAAAGAATATGTTCCTCGGTGGCGAGGGGTTCTTTAACACGGTGGTGACCGGCCCTGGGCGCATCATCTTACAGACGATGCCAATTAGCGGCGTGGCCAAATCGCTTGCCCCGTTCTTCAACACCGGCAGCCGGTAACGCAAATAATCCCTTGGATCCGCTGGAGTTTCCGCCTCCGGCGGTTTTTTATGGGGTCAGTCCGATTCGATAAAGGTTGAAATAAATCTATAGAATAATAATTCCGTATTTTTGCCTCAAACTATTGAAATTCCTACCAGATGATGCTAAAATAATTGTTACCGCTATTAACAGATCTTAAACAGCAAATAAAATATTAGGAGGTTCAACCTATGAAGAGAGGAAGGAAAATATTGGCATCTCTTTTCAGTGCCCTATTAGCCCTGAGCATCGGCATGACCTGCGCTACGGGCGCGAGTTCCAACCAGAAGCACTGGGTTGGTTCCTGGAGTGCTGGGATGACCGATATCTCTATCACCCTGTTGGAGGGAAAGGAGAATTGGGACGGCATCAAAATCTCCCCCTTTGCCAAAAACATGAGCGCCCGTATCCGGATGACCCCAACCTTGGGCGGGGACAAGGTGCGTTTCAGTCTTTCCAATGAAAATGGCCGGAATCCGCTGATCATCAACGAGGTAGCCGTTGCCCGCGCCAAGGGCGATGCCGGCGCGGAGATTGTGGAGGGCACCAGCATTCCGGTGACATTTGACGGTAAGCGGCAGGTGACTATTCCTGCGGGAGAAACGATCACCTGCGATCCCATCGATATGCAAGTGACAGCGCTTGAGGATCTGTGCGTGTCCTACTATATTGAGAATTTCAGCGAAGTACAGACCATGGCGCTGCACGGTGGCACCACTTACCTCACCCTGGGGAACCAAGTGGAGAATACTAAATTTTACGGTATTGGGTTATCATTCGGCAGTCTCGTCTCCGTCGTCCCACTGTTGTGCGGGATGGATGTTTACGCGGACAGCGATGCCTATTCCATCGTTGTGATTGGCGACTCCACGATGAGCAACGATATTCCAAAGAAGCTCGCCCAACGCATTATTGAAGAGACCGGTGAAAACAAAGTGGGCGTACTGCAAAAGTCCATTGTTGGCAACTGCCTGCTCAGCGACGGGACCGGCCTGACCGGTAGCATCTACGGGAAAGCCATGATCAACCGCTTTCAAAAGGATGCACTGGATCAACCGGGTGTCCAATATATCCTGCTTAAAATCGGCCTGAATGATATCCTCCACCCACGCTGCAAGAGCATGGCCGGCAAGGTTCCCGAGCCTACTGTTGAAGAATTGATCGCCGGGTATCAGCAACTGATCGAAAAGGCCCACGCGGCAGATGTGAAGATTATCCTGGCGGATATGTCCCCATGGAAGGGTTATACCCGCGACCTGCTTCACACCGGCAACGCGGATCTGGAATGGACCCAGGAGGCGCAGGACGAATGTGACGCGCTGGCCGAGTGGATTCGCAGTACGGATCTTGCCGACGGATATATCAATCTGGATTGCCTGAAGGATCCCGCCGATCCCACCAAGATGCCTGATGGATATACCGAGGACGGCGCTCATCTGCTTGCACCGGCCCAGGACGCCTTTGTAGGGGCAATCGACCTCTCGCTATTTGGCATTGGCGGCGGTGAGGAAGATATGACTGGATCCACCGAAACGGTGAGCGAGACGGCCTCCGATCCCACAGAGTCCGCTCCGGACACAACTGAGCCTGCGCCCGGCACCACGGAAACTGAGACGACCAGTCAGACAGATCCGGAGACAGAAAATACGACTGAGCCGGAGACAGCAGCCCCCTCTGATCCTGAAACAGCGGTTACGGCTGGTGAAGACGAGACCTCTGACACGACTGCT
>USLQ01000172.1 GCA_900555545.1 uncultured Oscillospiraceae bacterium
TTTTTCGTCCGTTCTCAATGAAATTCTTTTTCACACATTATGTTTTCATTTTCCGCTGACTATCGGCACATAAACCCTGCCCAGGGGCCGGGGAAATCCTGCCAGTGGTTTTCCCAATAGAGCAGGCGGTCGATATACGTCTGCTTGCGCTGTTCAACCTGGTCCTCGCAATTTTCGATCCCAAGCCTGTAAACGATTGCGGTCAGGTCATAGATCGGATAGCCCATGGCATGGCCTGCTGTGTGGACAACCGCGCAGGCCTGCCCTACTGCGTGGCATACGGCAATATCCGCCTTACAGCTGATCTCCTTTGCAAAGGCGTGGCAATCCAAAATTTTACGCTGCGCCAGCGGCATTTTAACTGCTCCGGCTGCCCAGGCCCGGGCCGCCTCAAGCGCATCGCGCGGCCGCTGTTCATGTGGGTATTTTTTCTCCAGACAGTCGATCGATTCGGCGGCAAAATCGAACGCCCAAAGCACTGCCGCCCGGTGATCCAGCCCGTGGAAGATCCCCGCCAGATCCTGCAGATAGGTGCTGTCTTTCGTAAATAAAACCTGATTTTTCCGCTGGAGCCGAACGCGGACCTCGTCCATCCAGTCCATAGTACCCTCCTTGAATATCCCGATGATACGATAGAATGAGAGGATTTAGTATATACCATTCGCCCCAAATAATCAAGCGCGCATCTTGACAGTCCCGCGCAATGCTGGTATACTGTATGATCGATTGTACAGCGTGCTGTATAATTAATCCGAATGGAGGAATCTCCGATGACGAACAATCATCAGATGGAAAACGAACTGGGGCGCTTAATCCTGCGCCTGGCTAATACGATCATCAAAAACCGCAATCATCATCTGGAGGCGCTGAACCTGACTGCAGAACAGGCGGACACCCTCCAATTTTTTCTGTCACGGCCTGGCGCGACTGCTACACAGCTCAAGGGCCACCTGGGAATCACCCATCAGACGGCGCGCGGTATCGTCCGGCGGATGGCGGACAAAGGGCTGCTGGAGCTGCGGCTCTCCGAATCGGATGCGCGGGGCCGCTGTGTTTTCCCGACCGCAAAAGGGGAGGAGCTGGGCGTGCGCATGAGGGCGAACCGCGAGCGCACCGGCGGCAAGCTCCTGAAGGGCATGACAGACGCCGAGCAGCAAGATTTTTTACGTCTGCTAAAGCAGTCTTTGAATCGTGTGGAACACGATTGAGCCGCGCACAGAATCCCATATGCACGAAAAGTATTAAATTTAAAGAGGGGACAACAGGTGGAAAACAATACGCGAACGGAAATTTTTGAGCGGATGCCCGTGCGCCGTGCGGTCATCCGGCAGATCGTTCCGGCCATCGCCAGCCAGATGATCGCATTGCTCTACAACTTGGCGGATACCTACTTTGTCGGGATGCTGAACCAACCGCCCCAGACGGCGGCCATCACAGTGGCATATTCCTCCTTTGTGATGCTCACCGCCGTTTCCAACCTGTTTGGTGTGGGCGGAGCGAGCCTGATGGCGCGCGCGCTGGGCGAAAAGAACCCCGATAAAGCACGGGCTGTATCGTCCGTGTCGTTCTGGGGCGGAATGCTCTCCGCCTGCGTATTCTCCGCCGTCTTTCTGGCGCTGTCCACCCCGATCCTGACCCTGTGTGGGGCTAAAGGGGATGTGCTCCCCATCACCACAGAGTATGCGCGCTGGGTGGTGGTGATCGGCGGGCCGTTTACCATTCTGAACACGCTCCTGGCCAACCTGGTGCGTGCAGAGGGAGCGGCTCTGCATGCGGCTGTGGGCGTCTCCTTAGGCGGCGTGCTGAACATCCTGCTCGATCCCTTTTTCGTACTGCCGCAGTTTCTCGGCCGGGGTGCGGCGGGTGCAGGGATTGCCACGGCAGTCTCCAACATGTCGTCTGTCGCCTATTTTTTAATCTATCTGCTGGCCAAACGGCGCACCACCGTGGTCAGCATCCGCCCAGCGCTGCTCCGAGCAGGACTCCGGCACTTGGGCGGGATCCTATCGATTGGTTTCCCATCAGCACTCCAGTACGCGCTCACAGTCGTTTCCCTCGCAGCACAGTCGGCTTTCGTATCCAAGTATGCTACGGAGGCGATCGCCGGGCTCGGCATTGTTAAAAAGCTCGACCAGCTGCCGCTGTACTTTTCCATCGGCGTATCCAATGGACTGCTCCCCCTGCTGGCATACAACTATTCCGCCGGTAATCAGGAGCGCCGGCGGAAGTCGTTCCGATTCGGGTGCGCCATCTCGCTTGCATTCGCTGTACTTTGCCTGATCTGCTATGAGATCCTTGCGCCGCAGCTGTGCGCGCTGTTTATCGACAATGGGACCACGGTCGAATACAGCGCCGTGTTCCTGCGGATCATGGTGGTCGCCATGCCGATGATGTCCATCTGCTATCCGATGATTATTCAGTTCCAGGCGATCGGAAAAGTCCGCGAGGCGCTGGTCTGCTCCATTCTGCGCAAGGGCGTGCTTGATATCCCGCTCCTATTCGTGATGGATACGCTCCTTCCGCTGTACGGGTGCATGTTTGTACAGCCGATTGTGGACACTGTTTCCCTCATCGCAGCAGCCTGCTTCAGCCGGGCTATCGATCGCTCATCTCTTTTAAATCAATGACAAAGCAGGGCGGCTGAAGCCGCCCCGCCCTTATAATCCATATTTCCGGCTCAGTTAGGAGTCCCGCCGGATTGGATAGCCGTGCCCATCCACATTGATGGAGCCCGTCAGGATCATAATCCCCTCCACAAGGCCCCAGATCCAGGCCGCCAGCGCACCGAGCCCGAAAAACCAACCACCGATGAGCGTCAGCAGCAGCTGGGCGATCGCCTTGCCGGTATAGCCAAGATAGAAGTTATGAATCCCCAGTTGGCCCAGGAAGATCCCCAGCAGCCCGGCTGCCAGGGAGGACTTGGGCGCGTATCCGGCCGGCGCGCCATAGTTCGCCTGCTGCGGCGCACCGCAGTACGTACAGGCTCTGGCGTTCGGGAGAACAGGCTGGCCGCAGTTGTAGCAGTAACGGTTTCCGCTGCCCACCGGCGCGCCGCACTGGGTGCAGGTATATGCGCCGTTTTGAACGGCTGCACCGCAGTTTTTACAGAACATATCGATCATCCTTTCAATTTTGATTTATATATATCGTCCACGCTTTATTTGTCCGTCCCGGGTGTTGGTTCCGTCCTTTCCGACCCGTTCTGCTCCTGCGCATATTCACGCTCATCGCGCTCCGTCCGCCACAGATGGATCGTCCCATTATCCGAGAGCATTTTGATGAGCATGACGAACATCGGCATCAGGAAAAGTCCGATAAACCCGAACAGCTGCAGCCCAAAGAACATCGCAATCAGTGTGAGGAACGGCGGCAGGCCCAGCTGGAGAGAAACAAGCTTTGGTTCAATATACTGGCGAATCACTGTAATAATGACATACACAACTGCCAGGCCGATTCCCAGCCATGTGTTGCCCACGATCAACGAGTAGAGCACCCAGGGGATCAGCACGGTACCCGTCCCCAACACGGGGATGATATCGATGACGGCAATCACCAACGCAAGTACGATGATGTATGTATCGCTCATCAACCCTACAGCGGAGAGGATTTTAAATCCGGCCAACAGTTCCAGGAAAGTGATGCACAAAATCAGCAGATAGGCCTTGGCAATCTTACCAAAGGAGGAGAGAACCGCGCGCTTTGTGTGTGAAAACACCTCGCGCTTTTCCGGCGGGATTTGGCGGTAGGCAAAGCGGCGGATCCGTGGAAAATCTATGGTGATAAACACACAGCATACCGAGGCCACCACCACCGACAGCACGGCGCCCGGCACCTGCTTGGCAGCATTAAAGGCGCCCTCCAACGGGCCGGC
>USLQ01000173.1 GCA_900555545.1 uncultured Oscillospiraceae bacterium
AGAGCCGCCATACATATCATCCCCGGCCAGCGGCGTGCCCTGCGCGGCAAAGTGAACGCGGATCTGATGCGTGCGCCCCGTCTCCAGCCGGATGCGCAGCAGCGAGAGGCCATGCCCTGTACCCAAACTCTCCCACTGCGTCACGGCGCGGAGACCGCCGGCGCCCACGGCGCGCAGCGTCTTCATCGGATCCGGCCGGATGATCGGGGCATCGATCACACCTGATCCCACATACACGCCCTGTGCGATTGCGAGATATTCTTTCTCCGCCCGTCCGTTGAGCCGGGAGGCAGCATACCGGTTGAGGGCGCAGACACAGACGCCGGACGTATTCTTATCCAAGCGCCCGACAGCATGGACCTCCGGCGCACGGCCATGTGCAAGCTGATAGGCGATTACACCGTTGATGAGCGTGCCCTCCGGATGGTTATGGGAGGGGTGCATGGCAATGCCAGCACGCTTATCCACCACCAGCAGATCCTCATCCTCGTACAAGATATCAAGTGCCATCGGCGTGGGCGCACTCTCCCCCGGCGCATCGTCGAGCGTGAGAACCAGGCGGTCCCCCGCCGCCAGAATGGTGGAGGTACGCGCACGCTCTCCGTTAAGCCGAATCCCCTCCGGCTTAAACTTGATACTGCGGATGATCCGTGTGGAGAGGTGGACATGTTCTTTTAAAAAATAATAGACCGCCGCACCGGCGAATTCCTCAGGGATTGTCAGTTCGAGTATTCGGGCCATGTGCAGCGGTACCTCATTTCGTATTATTCTATTTTTAGTATACCTTATTTGACCTCAACTGTCCAGCCAAATTCATCCGGAATCCGACCCCACTGGATACCGGTCAAGGTATCATACAGCTTCTGAGAGACCGGTCCGATCTCGCCGTTGTTGATGGGCATGATGTCATCCTTCCAGCGCAGCTCGCCGATCGGGGAGATGACGGCGGCGGTTCCGCTGCCGAATGCCTCCTCCAGCTTACCGGCCTTGGCGGCGTCTGCCAGCTCCTGGATGCCAACGCGGCGCTCCGTGACCTTCATGCCCCAGGATTTGAGGATCTCGATGCAGGACATCCGGGTAATTCCGCTCAGGATGCTCCCCTGGAGTGCGGGGGTGAGGATCTCGCCATCCACCTTGAAGAAGACGTTCATGGTGCCGACCTCTTCCACATACTTGCGCTCCACGCCGTCCAGCCAGAGGACCTGGGTATAGCCGATTTTTTCCGCCTCATCCTGCGCCTTGAGGGATGCGGCATAGTTGCCGCCCGTCTTGGTGAAGCCCATGCCACCCTTGACCGCACGGACATACTCGTTCTCGACATAGATCTTGACCGGATTCAGCCCCTCGGGATAATAAGCACCCACGGGCGAAAGGATAATGCAGAACAGCAGATGCTTTGCCGGGTGGACGCCCAGATGCGCATCCGTCGAGAAGATGAACGGGCGGATGTAAAGCGAGGTGTCCTTCGCGGTGGGGATCCAGTCCTTATCGACCTTGACAAGCTCCTTGACCGCCTCTACGCCAAAGGCCTCATCGATCGGCGGGATGCACAGGCGGTCATTGGACACGTTCAGGCGTGCCATGTTCTTATCCGGACGGAATAGCAGAATCCGGCCGTCATCGGCACGGTAGGCCTTCATCCCCTCAAAAACCTCCTGCCCGTAGTGCAGGCACATGGCAGAGGGATCCAGCTCAATCGGACCATAAGGGACAATGCGCGGATCGTGCCAGCCCTGCCCCTCGTCGTAATTCATCAAAAACATGTGATCGGTAAAAATCTGGCCAAAGCCGAGCTTACTCTGATCTGCCGGCTTCGCCTTTGGATGCTGTGTCAGCTCCACTCTGATTTTTTCCATAACAGACACTCCCCTGTTTTTTAATCTGGGATCATTATGGCACAGACAGTGTCAAAACAATGTTAACCCTGATACAATTTTACATCAAAACTTACATTTTGCATTCAGTTCCCGCACCGTATCGGCATCAATTTTAAGCTCCTCACGGTCATAGGTCATCATGCCGTTGATCTCTTCCTCCACGTCGGTCAGCTGCGTATACACACTGGCCGCCATCCCCTTTTTGGTGTAGGGGATAATCTTTTTCTCATACAGGCGGCGATAGGCGGCGGTGATTTTTTCCTTTGTCGGGTACATCTTATAGCAAAAAATCTTTTTGGTAAACATATGTCCCGGCGCCCGAACCCCGAGCCCGCCAAACTCCGAGAGGATGAAGGGGCGGTCATCCAGCCTGCTGTAGATGGGGGTAAAATAGATATGCCGGCTGTTGAAGTCACCGACCCCCTGATCGTGCCAACCGCTC
Source organism: uncultured Oscillospiraceae bacterium (assembly GCA_900555545.1). Taxonomy (GTDB): domain Bacteria; phylum Bacillota; class Clostridia; order Oscillospirales; family Acutalibacteraceae; genus Onthovicinus. The sequence goes on from USLQ01000173.1 coordinate 2,320, forward strand.
GCATGATCAATCAGACGGGTGGAATCCAGAGACTTGACAAGGTGATAAGCGTCCTTCGCGTTGAACTGACCCCAGCCCTCATTAAACGGCACCCAGAGCACAATACTTGGCACATTGTAGAGCAGTTCCACTGTCTCGCGGGTCTCTCTTGTGTACATGGCGCGGCCGTCGGCGTTCAGGCGCCCGGCATGTTTATAATTTTTGCGGGAGGTATCATCCATGTGCCAGTGCAGGAATCCAGTCACACCCGTCCAATAGAAGGTCTCGTGTTCACCGCCGTTGACCATATCCTGCCAGACGAGCATCCCCAGCCGGTCGCAGTGATAATACCAGCGCATCGGCTCAATCTTGATGTGCTTGCGCAGCATGTTGAATCCCAAATCCTTGGCCGTCTGGATATCATGGATCATAGCTTCGTCACTGGGAGGGGTCAGATAACCATCGGAGTAGTATCCCTGATCCAGCAAACCATTGTGAAAATAAGGCTCATTGTTCAGGAGCATACACGGATAACCGTACGCGTTCTTTCCCAGGGAAATTTTACGCATGGCAAAGTAGCTATCCACGCTGTCCGAACCGTGCCTGATCTTCAGATCATAGAGGAACGGCGACTCCGGCGACCAGGATTTGAAGTTTTCAAGCTTGATGGTAATATCTGCACCGGACGCTCCGGCGATCTTCTGCCCGCCGTCATAGATCTCAATCTCCGTCTGCGCATCGCCGCTCGCCTGCGTCTCAATGCGGATACAGCCATCATCATACAGCGGCGTGAGCTTTAAGCGTGTAATATAATCATCCGGTACACTCTCGAGCCAGACGGTCTGCCAGATCCCCGACTGCGCCGTGTAAAAAATGCCGCCGCGCTGAAGCTTCTGCTTACCGCGCGCGTAGTACATCACATCCGACACGTCGCGTACCCGAACGGTCAGGATATTTTCACCGTCCCGCAGGGCATCCGTAATATCAAAAGAGAAGGGCAGGTATCCTCCCACATGCATACCGACCTGCTGTCCGTTGACCGTCACCCAGGCCTCCTGATCTACGGCATCAAAATGAAGCAGCACACGCCCGCGGTTAAAGCCCTCGGGCAATGTGAATGACCTGCGGTAGAAGAGATATTCATCCGGCAGCAGCTGACAACCGACGCCCGAGAGCGGTGATTCCGGAGAAAACGGAACCAGGATTTCACCATCGAGCCGATCCGGGCACTCCTCTTCTTTGACGATTGCATAGGACCACAGCCCATTCAGGTTCAGATAGCTATCCCGGCGAAACTGCGGCCGTGGATACTCCTGTAGGACGTGATCCCGATCTAAATTTTTACCCCAACGCGTGTAAAGCGGACGATCTGAAACGATCATAGCGATTTCTCCTCCTTATTCCTATTCTTTTGCTCCAGTGAAAACCGACAGCCACAGTAGTCCTGCCGGTAGAGTGCATATTCGTGCGACAACTCAATAGAACGCTTGTATCCATTGCGCTTTTTAAAATCGGACGGCAAAAAGCGGACCCCATATTTTTGCTCCAGCTCCAGCCCAATCTGATTG
>USLQ01000174.1 GCA_900555545.1 uncultured Oscillospiraceae bacterium
GTCAGACGTCCTCAGGAGGGGAATCCATGAATCCATTCGGAATCTTTGTTTGCATTTTATGGGGAACCGTCGCCCTTTTCAGCGTCCTCTCGTTTGTCATGGTTGTACATAACAACCGCCGGAACCTCAAACGCGCACAGGCTGTGGTCATCGAAAAAAACACCGCCCCCTCCGGCCTCACCCATACAGCGCGCGCCTCGGATGTAAAAACGGACTATATCATCCTGTTCTCCATCGGCGGGGAAACCCGTTCCCTGTTTGCCGGGCAAGCGCTCTATACGGATTTACAGGTGGGTGACCAGGGTACTCTTTCCTACCGGGATGGCCGGGTGGTCGGATTCACGCGCGCGGCGTAAGCGGACGCCCGCATAGAGCGTAACCGACTCTTTTCCTCGCATCGTATATACCCTGGAAGATTTCCCGAAGAAACCATTTTTTCTTGTTCGCCGTCTGCGAAACAGGCCCACAGGTTTCCCAAGAGCTTCTAAATAGGAGTCAGAATTCTTATTGAGCGGTCGGGATCTCATTTCCTGTAGTTGCGAAAGCAGAGACAGCACTTTGGTCCGCCGCCTCTATTTGATTCTTACCGGTTGATCGAGCGCGCCATGCGGCGGTAAGTGTGGCGAATTCCCTTGATTGCAGAGGAATAGGCCATGATATTCTCCGGCAGCGCCATGCCGATATAGCCCGCATCGCCCAGATGATGCATATCGGTACCGGTCATCTTGCACATGAGGGCAATCTGCCGGATGGTCTGCTGGTCCGCGCCCTCCTGGGACGTCCCCACCGCGGTGAGCGTCAACAAGCCCAGGGAATGCGCATAGCTGACAAGCTCTCGGATATATTCCATGGTCACGCCCGGCACCGTCCCCGGCGCGGGCAGAAGGATCACATCGGCGCCCGCGTCGGCGAATTCGGAAATATCTTCGCGGGTGATGATCCCGCGCCCCGCTTCAGACAGGATGCCCGATGCGTGCATCTTGCCCGCAACCAGAATTACCTTGTCCCCCAGTTCCGGCGCAATGGCTGCAAGGGATTCTGTGATTGCTTTGTTTTGGACACCGATCCCCGGATTCCCCGTCAAGACGAGCATATCCGCCCCCATGGCGGCAGCCGTCTTCGCATTTTGTAGGCTGGCTTTGCGGCCGTTTGTCAAGCTCCAGATGTCCTCATCCGAGCCCGCCGAAAAGGACTGTTCCGCCGGTTCCAAGTTGACCGCAACCAAGCGGCCCGTCAAACGCTTGATTTCCCGGATGGTGTCCTTCGGTTCAACCTTCGGGAGACCCCAAATTTGGGGCTCGATCACATCGAACATGTTCAGAATGACCACGTCCGCGCCCATGGCACAGACGAACTCCGCGTTGGTGATGTTTCCCAACATAGGCTGTACTGCGCCGATTGTTTCACACGCCAGTATGCGGCCCTCGCTCATGGCAATCGACTTTAAAATCTGGTCTTTATTCATGGTCTCCAGATCGGTGGTATTACAATCCAAAAGCCGTTTTAACATGCTTAAGGCGGATGTCCCCATCCGCCTCCTTCTTTTATATTCTTTATCTGTTCCGCTTTTACAATCGAGTGGCAAATCCTAGAACATCCGAGATCAAATGCCGAGCAACGGCTTGATCGCCGCTTCCAGCTTTCCGACAACCTCTTCTGATGCCGCCTGGTCTGCGCCCTTGGCAGACAGATAGATCTTGATCTTCGGTTCCGTGCCGGACGGACGGACAATCACTTTACTGCCATTTTCCAGCCGGTATTCCAGCACATTGGATTTCGGCAGGGTGATTTCGCTCTCTGTACCGCCGTCGTAGCGCTTGCTCGCTTCATAATCGGACCAGCCGGAGACCTGATACCCCGCGATCTCCGCCGGCGCATTGGCGCGCAACGTATCCATGATGCGGTTCATGGTCTTCATGCCGTCCTCTCCCTCAAAGGCGAAGTTCAACAGGCCGTTCTTATAATAGCCGTGCTTTGCATACAGCTCGTTCATCGCGTCGACCAAAGTCTTGCCCTGCTGCTTGTAGTAGTATGCCATCTGGCAGATCAACATACTCGCGTCCACCGCGTCCTTGTCGCGCACATAACCGCCGGAGAGGTAGCCATAGCTCTCCTCAAAGCCGAAGATATAGCGTTCGGGACGCCCCTCGGCCTCCAGCGAAGCGATCTGATCCCCGATATATTTGAAGCCTGTCAGTACGCGGCGCATTTCAATGCCGTAGGATTTGGCCACCGCGTCCGCCATGTCCGTGCTTACAATCGTGGTGACGGCCACCGGGTCCTTGGGCATCTTCCCGTTTTTGATGCGCGCCTGTGCAATGAAATCGAGAAGAAGCACGCCCACCTCATTGCCGCTCATCAGCACATATTCGCCATTCTGATTGACGGCGATGCCGCAACGGTCGCAGTCCGGATCGGTTGCAACCAACAGGTCGGCCTGTACCTTCTCCGAGAGCTCCAAGCCCTTCTGCAGGGCCTCTTTGACCTCTGGATTCGGGAACGGGCAGGTGGTGAAATGGCCGTCCGGCATCTCCTGCTCCGGTACGACGGTCACGTCGTCCACGCCGATCATGTCGAGGATGCGCGTCACGCAGACGCGGCCGGAACCGTTCAACGGGGTATAGACCACTTTCAATCCTTTGCAGGGCTCCGGGATGACGCTCTGGTTTAACACCTCCTGCAAGAAGGCATTGATGACCTCATCTTTAATATAGCTGATACGGCCTTCCTTTACGCCGTCCTCAAAGCTCATGCGTTTTACGCCTTCAAAGACATCCGTCTTGGCAATCGCATCGGAAACTTCCTTGGCCATTTCGCTGGTGATCTGGCAGCCGTCGCTGCCGTAGACCTTATATCCATTGTATTTTGCGGGGTTATGGCTCGCTGTGACGCACACACCCGCATCGCACTTCAGATAGCGCGTGGCAAAAGAGAGGGTCGGCACTGGGGAAAGCCACGGATAAATGCCGTTTGCCGCCAAACCCGCCGCTGTCTCCTTCGCAAACACATCGGACTTGATACGGCTGTCATAGGCGATCGCCACATTTGCATTGCGCACATGCGCATTCAGGTAATCCGCGAGGCCCTGGGTGGCCTTGCGCACAATATAGACGTTCATGCGGTTGGTGCCCGCGCCGATCACACCGCGCAAGCCCGCCGTACCGAAATCCAGGTTGCAATAGAACCGGTCGTTGATCTCTTCCGGCTGGTCGCGGATCGCCTCAAGCTCCGCCGTCAAATCGGGGTCATCCAACTTCTGGGCCAGCCATCTTTCGTATTCACTCATCCTATAATCCCCTTTCATTTTGTAAAGCTCTATCTATGTTTCCCGCTCCCGCGGGGGATTTATTGGTTTCTACGTATAGAGTACCATGTGTTTTTGCCGCTGTCAACCAGCATACTGTCGAGATTGTCCTTGATGAAATATCCCCAAAAGGCCCTCTCGTACAGGGACCGATTGAAACCAATCGTCCCATTTAAACAAGCTCTTTTCCTTTCAATATTATAACCCTTCATCCAATCGGGATAATATTTGTCACAATCCCCGCAGGGGTAATGTCGATGATCCCGTACGTTCCCAAGCTTCCGTGCAGGCTTCCCGGATTCAAAATATACAGGCCCTCGTCATATTCTGCTAAGGCCTGATGCGTATGTCCAAACAGCACGATGTCTGCCTTTTTTTCTCGGGCTGCACAGCAAATATTATACAATCCGTATTTTACATTATACACATGCCCATGCGTATAAAAAAGTTTCTTTCCCTCCAAAGTGATCTCTCCCTCAACCGGCAGGTCACACCCCCAATCACAGTTGCCACGAACCTGTAAAAAAGTTTTCTCGGGGAATTTT
>USLQ01000175.1 GCA_900555545.1 uncultured Oscillospiraceae bacterium
CAACGGCGGCGGTCAGCCGATTCAGCACGCGGTGGTGCGCAACTTTATCGACCTGACGGGCCGCCGTGCGGCGGCGCTGTATGAGGCGGATAAGAATCTGCCCATCCGCAAGTCCCATGAGAGCCCTGCGATTAAAATGGTCTATCAGGAATTCTTCGGTAAGCCGGGCAGTGAGACGGCCCATAAGGTGCTGCATACCTCCTACACGCCGCGCCCGAAGTACAAATAAAAATCTCCTTTATAAAATGGACAGAGGTGGCAGACGCGGTTTGCCACCTTTTTCCATGGTGGGAAATAATCTAAAAACCATCATATGAGGGTGCAACTGTTGGTTTTGGAGGGAATTTTTTGGTTATGATAGTGTAAATTTTGGGATAAATCTTGGCAAATTGGACAAATAAGAATCTTGGTTTTGTAAAAAGCGACACAATTTTTCTTCAAAAATTCCGACAATATGCTTGATTTGTAGATGAAAGCAGTGTATAATGAACGCGTAATCTAAGAATGGGACAAAGGTTGTTCTGCGGAGCAGAATCCGTTGTTGCTTCTTTATGAAAGGGGATTAAAATCCATGAAAACACCCAAAAGCAAGAGAATTCTCGGGGTTGTGCTTTCCGGTGCAATTCTGGTGACGTCTCTTTCGGCGGCACTGACCGCGTTTGCCGCGGACGGAAACTCGTATGATTATGATGAGTTTGCGGATGCGGTAATGAGTGCGGAGGTGGGGACGCGTTATGTGGAGAACGCGACACCTGAACAGGCAGCCGAGGCGATCGACACGCTGGATAATGTACTCACCAGCGGGGATCTTATGAGCTTGCTCGGCTCAGATGCCGGTAGCCTGAAAGAGTATGCCGAAACGCTCGTTGCGGAGAATCTCTACACGGATGCAACGGTGACCGCGTTAGTCAAAACGATTTATCCGCTGCTTTATGACACCATTATTGATACGCTCAACGGTGTTTCGCCCTCTCTGGGTGACGTTGTAAAGCCTCTGCTTCCTGCGCTGAATCTCTACCTCAGCCCGTCCGCCGCTGCGGGGAGAATCTCCGACGATCGGTATGCCTCCGCTAAGTCTGTCCTTCAGGCGGCCGGTAATGACTGGGCAAACATTACGGAGGAGCAGTGGGCGTCGATCACTTGGGGCGTCACAGATCAGCAGTCTTTCTATGACGCGATCGGTCAGGCGCTCAACGGCCTGTATTGGCTGCTCAATTGCGCGCTCAACGGCGGTATGATCGGCTACCAGGATCCTGTTACCGACAGCACTACTCTTGGCATCAAGTGTGCGGATGGTTATGCCGATGTTGTTGTCCCGCTGCTGCGCACACTCGGCTGCGCGGAGGAGGACATTATGTCCCCGGAGGACTATAAGGCTGCTCAGGAAGAATCCGCGAGCACTATTGGACTGCTCCAGCCGATCCTGGATCCGATCCTTAACCGGATCTATGAGATCTGCGAGTCCCCGGCCACGGATATTGTGGAACTGCTTCCCTCCCTGCTCTCCTTTGTGCAGGATGGCGGCTTGAAGGATGCGCTCTCCAAGCTGGATGTCCGGTTCACGTATTCCATCGCATGGGGCGCCACCAGCGGCGAGACCTCTATTATCAACGTTTATACCCTGCTCAATGATACGCTCACCCAGCAGTACGGTGCAAATCTGGAGGACCTGAACGGCTTGGCCAAGGCGATTGCCACCAGCAGCCTGGAGGGGTTCCAGTGGGTAGACCTTCCGATTGATACGTTGGCAAGCCTTACGGATAAGGGCGAGATCCTGCTGGAGGTTCTGCAGTATGCCGGTAACCTGGTAAAGGCCAACGGCCAGCTGTTGCGTGACCAGATCGATCTCTCCACGATTGATCCCAAGCTGGCGGAGGTTCTCAACGCCCTGATCGATCAGGTGCTGGCGGCAGAGCCGGATCAGATCGCTACAGTGCTGATTCACCTGCTCAATCCGTCCTGCGAGCTGGTTGTCAGCGCGTATAACTATCCCGATATTACGAAGACGCCGTATGCCTATCCGGATACCCAGTACGGCAAGTCCGATTATGTTGAGTTTGTGCAGGGGCTCGATGGTTTGCTCTCCGGGCTTGGCCTCGAAAGCCTGATCAGCGGACTGCTCACCAACGATACCATGAATCAGATCTTGGGCCTGTATGACTCCATTGCGGCCGATCCCACGGTTGCAAAGGTGCTTGAGGTAATCGGTGTGGATGTCAGTGCGGAGGCTATCGCCGAGGTGCGTGCAGATGTTCAGGCCATCAACGTGGTGGATCTGGACAGCTTTGCCCAGGCACTTGCAGTTGCATTCCGTCCGTTTAACAATGTGCTGGCGCTCGTCTTTGCGGGCCAGGATATGACCGTCCTGGGCGGCTATACGGTGCCGGGCTACGATGGTTACAACAGTGTTGTCATCCCGCTGCTTGAGGCACTTGGGTGCACCAATGTCAAGAGTTATGCAGATTATCAGACAGCGGTTGAGGGCGGTGCCTCCCCGCTGGAAGCTATTCTGGATCAGGTGATTGGCCGCGTTCAGGAAATCCTGGCATCTCCGGTGGACTCCCTGACCAAGATGCTGCCAAATCTCGCATATTTCCTGAGCAGTGACAATCTGCCCGTTTTGGTACGCAATCTGGTTGCTCCGATTGATACGCTCCTGAGCCATGTTGATGTGGATATCATGGCGGACGTGGTCAATCCGTTGCTGCAGGCATTCCAGATTCCGAGCCTTGCGGACATCGATAACGACCTTGCAGGCCTGCTCAATACGCTTTTGGGCGAGACAGGGATCGTTCTGCCGCAGATCGATCTGAGCAAGCTTGCCGCCTACGGCACACTCGAGAGCTATGAGAGCGTCATGGTAGTCGGCGGAAACAACGTGGCCGCCAAGAGGGTCGTTGCAGATCAGGCGGATGTCGCTGGCGCAGTGATTGAGTATATTTACAATTTCCTCACGCTGGAAGGCAACATGGATGCCATCGGTACGTTGCTCGGTGGGTTGCTCGGCGGTGAAGATATGGATATAAGCGGTCTGCTCGATACGATGCTCACGCCGAATTTGAAGGATCTGGCCACATTCACAAACTTCCTGTTTGGACTGATCGGCGTAACACCGAATCCGGATGATCCGGAGGAGAGCACCGAGCCGGAAGACACCACGAAGCCAGAGGGGACCACTGATCCGGAAGATACTACATCACCGGAAGAGACAACACAGCCTGAGGAATCCACAGAGCCGGGCGGCGATACCACCCAGCCGGAGGAGTCTACAGAGCCCGAGGAGTCTACACAGCCGGATGATACGACCATCCCAGAGGGAACTACCCAGCCAGAGGAGACGAGTGAACCGTCCTCTGATGAGACAACGGGCAGTGACGCAACAGAAGTTCCTGGTTCGGACGATACCACTACGCCTGCCGGTAACGGCAACCAGGGTGGCGATGCCCCGAGTGGTGATGGCCAGAACGGCACTTCCGTGGGCGGCGTCGATACGGGCGATGTCGCTATCGGCGCAGTAGTGGGCGGCGCTGTCCTTGCGGCAGCTGCAGTCGTGATTCTCTCCAGAAAAAAGAAGGATTGAATTTAAGATGAGCAACAGCCCATGGGTTGTTCGCTACTAAAGACTTAGGATCCCCTCGCCGTTGTTGGCGAGGGGATTTTTATGAAAAATAGAATTTTTTCCAACAATTACACAGTAAGAGAGGAGAGATGGGATGTTGAGCACAAAAAAACTGGATCTTTTTGTAAAAAATGTCGAATTTTAAAAAAAATAAAGCGAAAAACAGTCTTGATTTACCGAAAAGTCAATGGTATAATAAC
>USLQ01000176.1 GCA_900555545.1 uncultured Oscillospiraceae bacterium
AGCGGTCCATGTAATTTTCCCCCGGACCGCGTCCATAATATTCTACCCGGTCCAAACTGCCGTCCAAGGTCATCATCAGGCCGGCACGTGTAAAGTCAAAGACGGTAGCGGCCGCACGGAATCGAACCGCTACGGCCCCATCCCCACGGAAAGTATAAAGTGTCTCCACGCCCCGGGTGAACGCGGCACGCCACTGTACACGGACCGTGACTGCATCCCGCTCCTGGTGCAACTGCACCCTTCTGACCCTGCTTTTTCCGCCGGAATGCCGGGCTCAGGAACTTGAACGCCGGTGCAAAATTGAAATTGCCAATATCATTATCTGTCGGCGCACGGAAAAAAGAGGGACGAACCCCTTCTTTTAACACATTGCCTGACCCAAAGGAGAGCTGCGTAAGCACACCGCGGTCGAACACGGCCTCCGTCCCGCCGGCACGTACGGTCAATCGCCTCCCCTGCTTTTCATAGGACACATCCCCTGCAACAGCACCGGATTCCGCCGCACGGCGGGCGGGCAGGACAAACTGCTCGGCCATGATTGCCTCACCCTTTTGGGCCCACGGCTGATCCTCACGCAGGACAAAGGCGAGATCCAGCGTATATTCCAGATCCTCTGCCAAGTCTTCATACCGATAGGATAATGTCCGGGCAGCGCGTTCGCCAGGGCCGATTCCGGAGATATCTACTGTGCCACCCGCGATCTCCCGCTCCCGCTGCATCAGATGCCAGACAAGTTCATAATCATCCAGCGTTACAAACAGATTTTTATTGTGGACCGTACCGCTGGGCCAATCAGCCGTAACTGCCACTGGCTGATAGACTTTTTTGACCTCATAGTAGGCGGGGTGCACCGTTCGATCCGCCGCAATGATCCCGTTGGCACAGAAGCAGCCGCTCGTGGCCCCCTCGCCAAAATCGCCGCCGTAAAGCCACTGATCCTGCCCGCCCCGGCGGACATGGATCGCCTGGTCCACATAGTCCCAGATAAAGCCGCCGCACATGTGATCGTACCGCTCAAAGGCATCCATATACTCTTTAAAATTTCCCAGGCTGTTCTCCATACAGTGGGCGAATTCGCACAGGATGACCGGCTTACTGCGGTACATCTCCTTTGTGATGGGTTTATTATCCGCAGCGAGCTTATTAGTCAAATTTTCGAAAAAACTGACTTTGATCTCCCGCTGCTCGCACAGGGCGCGCAGTTTGTCTGCCGTGGGATACATCCGGCTGATAAAGTCGGACTTGGTCAGATCAAAATCCCCTTCATAGTGGATGGGCCAACGGTTATCCAGTTCCAGGATCCGCTCGCGCATTTTCATAAAGTTATCACCGTCGCCCGCCTCATTGCCCAGGGACCAGAAAGTCACACAGGCATGGTTGCGGTCGCGCAGCACCATACGCTCCGCCCGGTCGATCACGGCCTTTGTCCACACGGGATTGCTCCCGGGAACACCCTTGCGCCGCACGCCGTGCGTCTCCACATCGCACTCATCCATCACATAGAAGCCCAGCTCGTCGCACAGATCATAAAAATACGGATCATCCGGATAGTGACTGGTGCGGATCGCATTGATGTTGGCCCGCTTCATCAGGAACAGGTCCTGCCGGATGCGCTCGTGGGGGATTGCCCAGCCGTGATCCGGGTCAAAGTCGTGGCGGTTGACGCCCTTAACCTTTAATTTTTCTCCATTCAGATAGAGCACATTCCCACGGATCTCCACCCGCTTAAAACCGATCCGGCAGCTTTTGACGCAGATGCACTGCCCGTTCAGCTCGAGCTTCAGCAGGAGCGTGTACAGATTGGGCTCCTCAGCGGACCAGCTATCCACATGCTTCAAGCTGCGCCGGAAGGAGAAGTGGCTCACCCCGGGCTTGGCCACAACGCCTGAGGAGTAAAGCTGCTCCCGCTGCTCCCCGCGGATCAATAACGCAGAAATTTTCAGCGCCGCACTTTCCCCAAAGTTCTCAACCGCCATCACGACGGAGAGGGAACCGTCCCGATATGTTTCGTCCAGCTCCGCGCGGGCAAAAAAATCCCGCATTGCGACACGGTGCTCTGCATACAGGTACACCTCGCGATAGATGCCGGATAGGAACCACATATCCTGATCCTCCAGATATGTGCCGTCACTATACCGGTAGACAACGGCTGTCACCTGGTTTTCGCCCGGTTTGATCAAATGGGTAATATTGAATTCGGCCGGCGTCATAGACCCCTGTGAATATCCAACATAGCTGCCATTAATATACAGATAAAGAGCCGCCTTGACCGCGCCGAAGTGTATATAGACCTGGCGCCCATCAAAGGTGTCTGGCAGGGTGAAACAGCGCCGGTAGATCCCCGCCTCGTTCATCTTGTGATTGATGGAAGGGATTTTACGGCGGGAGACGGAAATGGCCGCCGGATAACTGGAGGACAGATAGATGGGCTTACCATATCCATCCAGCTGCCAGACCCCGGGCACCCGAATTTCATCAAAGGAGGATTCCCCCGGAAAATCCGGCTGTTCATACCCCTCGGGGAACGGTGTATCCACCCCCTGAATCCACTTGAATTTCCACGTGCCGTTTAAGCTGATGCGGTAGGGACTGTCCATACCAGACAGACACTCCTGCTCCTGTTCATATGGAATAGACAGAATATGGCCGGGTTCCTTATTCTCCCCGATGACGGAGGGATCCTCCCAGTATTCTCTCAGCGCCATAAAAACCGACCTTCCGTGCATAATAGATTTTTATTATAGCATAATCGGATAAATTTGTATAGACACGCGTGTTGAACTTGTCTGCAAATCAGGTATTTCTCCCCCCTTTGTCGAAAAAAATCACCTCTTAAACATTAAATCCTACCCCACAAAAACACCCGTTACTTTGCCAAACAATAAAAAACGGGCAGATCCTTATCACTTGGATCTGCCCGGCTGGCACATTATTCCTGAATTGGATCAGTCTGAGCCGCGAAGACGAACTTACCCTCTTGGAAGGTGCAGACATAGGAACATCCTGCCTTCACATTCCCACTGAGCATCTGTTCAGAGAGCTCATCCTCAATCTTGGACTGGATGGCACGGCGCAGCGGACGGGCCCCGTACACGGGGTCAAAGCCCTCATCTGCAATCGCCTGGATCGCAGAATCGTCAAACGTGACGTGGATCTCCAGGCTACGAACCCGCTCCTGAAGGCCCGAGAGCATCCGCTTGGCAATCTCGCGGATATCGTTTTGATTGAGCCGGTTGAAGACGACGATCTCGTCAATCCTGTTGAGGAACTCGGGTTTGAACGTCTTTTTCAGCTCCGCCATAACCTCCTTGCGGATGCGCTCATTGGCGGCATTCTCCTGAGCAGCGGTATTTTCCTGCTGTACGGAGAAACCGAGCGACGACACGCCATCCGTAATCTGCCGTGCGCCCACATTGGAGGTCATGATGATGACGCAGTTGCGGAAGTCGACACGCCTGCCCTGCGAATCGGTCAGGAACCCATCGTCCAGGATCTGGAGCAACATGTTAAACACATCGGGATGGGCCTTTTCGATCTCATCGAACAGGACAACCGAATAGGGTTTACGGCGCACCTTCTCCGTGAGCTGTCCGCCCTCGTCATACCCGACATATCCGGGCGGCGAACCGACCAGGCGCGACACCGTGTGCTTCTCCATGTACTCGGACATATCGAGCCGGATCATCGCATCCTCGTCGCCAAACATCGCCTCGGCCAGAGCCTTGCTCAGCTCCGTCTTGCCGACGCCTGTCGGACCCAGGAAGATGAACGAACCGATAGGGCGGCGGGGATCCTTCAAGCCCACGCGGCTG
>USLQ01000177.1 GCA_900555545.1 uncultured Oscillospiraceae bacterium
CAGGAACAGCGCGGCCCGCAGCATATAGCGGAAATTGTGCTCCGCATCATCGATCGATACGATACCACGAACAACGATCTCGTGGTATCCCTCCACTGTGAAAACCAGATCCAACATCGAATACCGGGTGTCCTCCACCGGTACGGTGCGCAGTTCCCCCGACTGAAAGGAGAGTTCATAGGGGAAGCCGTATGGAATCTTGCCGTAGAGCAGGTCGTGATTTGGCTCATATACGGACAGATATACACCGCCCTCCAATTCGAGGAGCTCCGAGTCGAATTCAAGCTGGCCATCGCGGTATGTAATACAATCTACCGCCTCGGAAACGCGATCTTCCAGCGTGCGCTGCGTACTGGCCAGGATCTCATGTGAACTGAGAGAGAAAAGAATGGCAAGCACAATGCAGACTACCACCGTCATCAGGGCGGTGTGCAGGAGAACAAGACGTGCTTTTAGGGATAGGTGTTTCATACCGGCTCCTTTAAAACATAGCCGTGCCCGCGCACGGTATGGATCAGTTTGGGCTCATAATCCTCGTCAATCTTTTTGCGCAGGTAGCGGATGTAGACGTCAATCACATTGGAGCCGCCGGTGAAATCATAATTCCAGATGTGTTGCTCCAGTTTGTCGCGAGTGAGGACGATACCGGCGTTTTGCATCATATAGCGCAGCAGCGAGTACTCCTTGGAGGACAGCTTGATCTCCTGCCCGCCGCGGAATACGCTCGGCGTATCGAGCCGCAGCGTCAGATCCGCCACCTGGAGCACGGGTGCCTTCTCCGTGACGGGCTTGCGCGTGATCACCCGCAGGCGCGCGAGCAGTTCCTCAAATGCGAACGGCTTGACCAGATAGTCATCGGCCCCTGCGTCTAACCCTGTCACACGGTCCTCAATGCTGTCCCGTGCCGTCAACAATAGGACGGGGAGCGCCCATCCGCGCGCACGGATTTTACGCAGTACCTCCAATCCGTCCACCTTGGGCATCATGATATCCAGTACCAGAGCGTCATATTCGGCACCGTCCAGATAGTCCAGTGCCTCCCCCCCGTCCTTGCAGCTGTCCACACTGTAACCGGCGCCCTTGAGTTTGCGCACAATCAGCTGATTCAAATCCCGCTCATCTTCCGCAACCAGAATACGCATGAGAACTTCTCCTTACTATTTTTTAAGTACAGCTTTTAACGCATCAAAATATCAAAATGCCGCCGCTCTCACGGGCGGCGGCAAAAATCAGGCCTGTTTCTGATATACGCGGACATAGTCGACCACAAAATCGTATTTTTTCGTTTGATCGTTGGTTGTCACATCGCCGCACCACCAGACGTTCCCCTCCTTGTCCTTGCCGGGGATCGGGTTGCCGTTATCATCCGTGCCGCCTCCGACCTCCATGGAGAGCATCATGTAGTGATTTACCTGAGCCACTGTGCCCACCTTGTCCTGTGTGCGCCATGTCTCATAGCCGTCCACATAGAACACGTACTCGTCCGGCGTCCACAGCAGGCCATAGGTGTGATAATCCTCATAGAGATCCTTGATATAGTAGTAATCAGATCCCAGGGATTTCAGTTCCTCGCCGTAGCCATCGATGTGAATGGCATGGGTGATGCTGTTGTGCTGCCTCTTATTGGTCAGATAGGCGTCGGCGGATTCAAAGATGTCGATCTCCGCACCGTCCTCTCCGGTTCCGAAGGTGTCGTTTTTAAAGTTGCTGTCCGGCATCATCCAAAAAGCCGCCCAGGAACCCACGATTTCCGGCACCTTGCAGCGGACCTCAAAGTATCCGTACGTCTGTGAGAAGCCCTTGTGCCCTTCGGCCGCTCCGGTCTCGTCGCCGCCATATGTCTCCACCGAGGTCTCAATGCATCCGGAATACCAGCCGGGACCAAACTTGCCGTCCTCGCGGTAGTCGGTGGTGATGTACAGGTTCCCATCATGAACGCTGACGGCGTCATTCACCCAGTAGCCGCCCTTTCGCACGCCCTCCTCCGCATAGGGATAGCGCCAGTATTCTGTGTTAAAGCGGTCGCCGTCAAAGTTGTCTTCAAACGTCAGCTCGTATCCGGTCAGATCCAGTTTGTCGGAGCCAAGCCCTCCGACCTTGTGGATATTTGAGGAGCAGGCGCTCAGCGCCATGCAGCACGTGATTGCCAGTGCCATACCGGCAACCGCTTTGGAACGAATTCCCATTTTACTTTCCCCCTGTTTTTTGAGCATCAAGATAAGCCTATTATAATCAATTTTTTCGGGTGAATCAAGGTGAGCCTGCAAAAAAGAAAAAACCGTGCGCGCGGCACGGCCTTTTCTCAAGAAGAAAAACAAAAAATGATAGAAAGGAAGTAAAACATGAAAAAGAGGAAAAGTAAAAAAAGAAAGGAAAGGAATAAAATGATATTTCAGAAAGTGGAAAGCCGTCCTCTTTCGCTTCCGCTTTCTATGATTGCATTATACCGGGCCAATTTTGCGCAAATGAGAAGTAAGTATGAACTTACTGTAAATTTGGGAGGCGCCTGATTTCAGGATCAATGTAATATTGAATTTTTTTTGGAACAGAATATAAAGCGAGAGTATTTTATCAGGATCGTCTGGGGGTGTGTCCGAGTGGGTGACGATGAGATCCGTCTTGACAAAATGCCATACACAAACCGGGAGGTCAGCTGGCTGCAGTTTGATGAACGCGTTCTGGAGGAGGCCTGTGAGCGGGAGAATCCGCCCATGGAACGGCTGAACTTTTTGGCGATCTCCGCCTCCAATCTGGATGAGTTCTTTATGGTGCGTGTGGGTGGGCTCCGCGAGCAGTGCCGCCAGGGGTCAAAAAACGGAATGAATACGATCTGCCGCCCCAAAAGCAGCTCAAACGGATCGGAGAGCAGGCGCATCTGCTGATGAAAAAACAATACGCCTGCCTGCAGCACTCCATCCTGCCTCCGCTGCGCAGGGCGGGGATCGGTATAAAAAAATATGCCGACTGCACACCCGCGGAACGCAGGCTCCCGGATGCGTACTTTGACCGGATTGTCTATCCGGTTCTCACGCCGTTGGCCGTCGATCCGGCCCGTCCTTTTCCGCTATTAGCCAACAGAAGCGTCAGCATCGCCGTACGTCTGTGTTTGGATGAAAAGAGCTCCTTTGCCCTGGTTCAGCTTCCGTCCGCGCTGCCGCGCTTGATCCGTACGTCACAGGAGACGCCCGTTTTTCTCCTGTTGGAGGATTTGATTGCCGCGCATCTGGAACGCCTGTTCCCCGGGTGCAGGCTGAGGAGCAGTACTGTGATCCGCATCACCCGAAACAGCGACCTGGCCATAGACGAGGGGGCGGAGGATCTGATGCAGGAGGTCAAAAAGTCCATCAAAAAGCGCAAGCACGGGCGCCCCGTCCGTCTGGAAATTGAACAGGGTGGGGATGATAAGACGCGCGACTTTCTGCGGAAAAAGCTGGGGCTGCGCGAGTCCGACCTCTATGAGCTCCCCGGGATGCCCGATCTCACCGCCCTGCGGGAGTTGATCGATCTCCCCGGATACGAGGCGCTGCGCGCAGAGCCGCTCCACGCCGCACAGGCGGGGGATCTGCTCGGGTGTACGGATCTGTTTGCGGCCATCCGGGAGCGCGACCGTCTGGCACACCACCCATATGAGCGCTTTGACTGTGTGGTTGAATTCCTGCGGCAGGCGGCCGAGGATCCCGATGTGCTGGCTATCAAGCAGACGCTCTACCGCGTCAGCGGCGATTCGCCTGTGATCCGCGCGTTGGAGCACGCCGCTGGAAACGGTAAACAGGTCACCGTTCTGGTGGAACTCAAGGCGCGGTT
>USLQ01000178.1 GCA_900555545.1 uncultured Oscillospiraceae bacterium
TTCGTTGTCCGTAGCTACAAAGCAAAAATTCGGGTACTGTTCTGTGTAGCAGTCGTTGTACATCGTGAGCAGAAAAAGAATATCTTTCTCCGTACAGGCTGGAATACTCGAGGTCTGAATACAGATATCCCGCACGGCTTTTTTGTCATCCAGCCGGTAGGGACGGATGGTGATTTCACCCATGCTGTTCCTCCGCGAGTGCCTGCTCCAGCGCAATGGAGAGCTGATCTGGACAGGAAGTGGGTTTGAGCCCGCAGCGTGTGCCGCGCAGCGTTTTGATGACATCACGCGCGTCCATCCCGGCCACAAGCCGGGAAATTCCCGCAGTGTTCCCAGCGCATCCGCCCAGAAAGCGCACGCTCTTGATGGTTGTCCCGTCCAGTTCCACACTGATCTGGCGCGAACAGGTTCCCCTTGTCCTATATTCGTATGTCATACTTGTCAACTCCATTCGTGTTTCAGTCTGGGAGTTAGTATATCACAGCAATGAATGGATGGCAAGCTTTAAGTGAGTGGACTCTTTTTGCGCTGAATTTTGCGGAGGCACAGGACGATGGCAATCCCCATCAGGGGGAAAAGGGCAGCGGAGAGCAGCCCGGCCTTCAGTCCTGCCTGTTCTGGAGTGATGGGGAGGCTTTGTGCCCACGGCGTTCCGGTGACAAGATCCGTGACGGAACCGATCAGCTGGGGAGCAACCGATCCACCCAGATCTCCACCGGCTGCCAACAGCGCATATACGGCTACGTTGGCTCCTGGGATCAGATCGGCGGTATAGATCAATGTCCCGGGCCAGAGCATGGAGACGCACAGCCCTGTCAGCGCACAGGCAGCCAACCCGAGCGCGGTATTCCCGGAGAGGGCCGCTGTTACATAGCAAACGAAGGCGCCGCTGAACCCGAGTATTAGAATCCGGGAGATGTTTTTGCCATATTTGGCGTACAGTGTCCGCCCAAGCCCCAGCATTACCGCAAATATCGCCGTCCCGAAGACATCGCCATAAACTTTGGGGATAGCCAGCGCTTTTTCCGTATAGCTGGAAATCCACTGGGTCATCGAGTTCTCCGCTGCACCACCCATAAAAATACACAGTACGCACAAGATCAGGAATGGGTTGCGGAGCAGCTTGGCAGTACCCGCTACATTTTGGGATACAGACAGGGGTGGGATATCCGATGAGAGGAACAGCACAAGTGTTGCCAGTGGGATCATGGCAAACAGCAAGGGCAAAAAGTACCAGTGTTCACTCCCGAGTAGCTGTAAGTAGAGCGTAGTGATCAGGATAACGGCTGCTGTTCCCCAAGCGTATATGGAGTGGGCCCGGCTCATATCACGGTCAGGATTCTTGGAGGGGATTGCGGCAATGATCGGGCTGATCAGTACCTCGCCCAGTCCGGCAGAGGCGGAAAAAATGACGGTTCCAGCGGCGATAAAAAGATAGGCATATTGAGGAAAAAGCGGCGGAAAGACGGCATAGATTGCCAGTCCGGCTGCTGTCAGGATAGGCATGAGCCGTACGGTCTTTTGGATATTAAACTTGTGCGAAAAAAAGGAGAAAAACAGGTCAATCCCCAGTTGGGTGCAAAAATTGATGAGCACGAGCGTGCCAAGCCGTGTGTAGGAGATCCCGTACAGCTCCCGGAAGGTAACAAAAAGCAGCGGGGAAAGCAGTGCAACAGCCGCCATTGAGGCATTGGAGGCATAGCACGCATAGCGTATAATCCGGTAGTTCTTTTTCATGGTTCCCTCCGTTATTCCCTCGCCAGGATTGCACGCCAAAACAGCTGCGCGCGGCGGATATGTTTCTCATTATAACATGGAACGGTATGTAAATCCATGCGAATGATAAAAAGTCCCGGGTACGATTCAATGAGGACCCGGGAGATCTGCTTACATCATAATGTACATCAGTGCCAGCATCAGCGAAGGATCAGATGTTTCGCGGGAGAGCAGCAGGATTAGGGCGAGCAGCATGGCGCTGTCCTGATCCGCACCGATCAGCGGTGCAGACGGCGGAGCGGGTGGTGCTGGGGTGCGTTTTGCCCCTCCTTTTTCTCCATGCAAGTAGTCCACTGGCATGGGGGTTCGCCGGCTTTTCTGTGTTTCGGCAGGAGCGGACGGCTGGGTAGGTACACTTTTTGACTCGTGGCGTTGTTCAGCCGCCTTGGGGGATAGCTCCTCATTCGCACGCCGGGCGGCCTCGTCCTGAATCCGCTGCATCCGGCGGACACGTTCAGCGGCGCGCTCCTGCATATTCATCATGTTGGAATATCCCTGAAATTCGTTGGCCATGCATGATCCCGCTTTCCATGTTTTATAACAGATTAAACAGCCCCTGCTCCTTTAGCAGCGGCAAAACTTCAAACAGCTTGAGCATCTTGATAGCCTGATCCGCCTTTTTTTGCCGTTCGGAGTGGAGCAGTGGCTTCAGTGCGGCGATAAATTGAATGCGCTTGTCGTCCACACTGTTCAGCTGCCCAAAAATCTTGGCGATCCCGGCGATGAGTTTGGGATCAATGGCTGGCTCTCCGCCGTTGTTCTCCTGAGCGGGAGGGGTGGAGGCAATCCCAAGCGATTGCAGGAGCGCGCTAATATCCGGCGGCTTAGCCGGTGGCGGGGGAGGCTGCTGTACGTTCTTCTCCGGGGCGGACTGATCGCCCAGCAACTGTGATGCTGCGGCCTTCAGCATGTTGATATCGTCTGGTGATAGGGAGGCGAGCAGGGAGCTGAGATCATCCATTCCTATTTCTCCTTAAAGAGCAGATTCATAATTTTTTTGGCCTGTGGTGAGTTTAGAATCTGCTGGGTCTTCTTTTCATCAGCGATCACGCTGCGGAAAAGCGCAGCCTGTTCCGGAGTGAGATTTTTCTGCACAGTCTGTTCCAGATCAGGCGCCTGGGCTGTATTTGAGTCTATTTTTAGCTTTTTGAGCAGATTGGCAAGCTGCTTGGGATCAATATTTTGGCTGTTTTGCATTGAAATCACCTCGCATAACGTTTATAATATAAATATGATTTGGATAGGAGAAGTATGAATGAGAGTATTAGTGCTTTCAGATTCGCACGGGTGTGAGTCCGGACTGATTCGGGCGATTGAGGAACAGCCCAGTGCGCGCCATGTGCTCTTTCTCGGGGATGGCCTGCGGGATCTGCACTATGTGGCCACCCGCTACCCGGAGCGGGTGTTTACCAGTGTGCGCGGGAACAACGATTTCAGCGCGGAGGAACCGAATGAGCGCCTGATCGAGCTGGACGGGAAGCGGATCTTTATGGCCCATGGCCATACATATGGGGTGAAAGGGACAGACTATCATTTCCTTTCAGCGGCCGGGAGCAATCATGCCGCTATCGCAGTGTATGGTCATACACACGAACCTGTTACAAAATATGAGGATGGGATCTATCTGATGAATCCCGGCTCCGTACGCGCCGGCAGTTACGGCGTAATCGATATCACGGATCGTGGCATTGTCTGTGTTCTCCACCGGATGGACCGGTAAAAATAGATGGGGGGTTACCTGCATGGGGGATTTTAAAACAAGTACGTTTATGTATCTGCTCGGGCTGGCAATTGTGGCGTTTGTGATTGCGGAATCAGTATTTTTCCTGGTGCGCGCCTATCGCCGCGGCCGGCAGCTGGGCATGAGCAAGGAAACACTGCGTACGACAATTACTTCGTCCGCGCTGTTTACAGTTGCACCGGCGCTCGCCGTTCTGGCTACCGTGCTTACGCTTGCGGGGGCGCTCGGCATTGTGTTGCCGTGGATTCGGCTGAGTGTCATCGGCGCG
>USLQ01000179.1 GCA_900555545.1 uncultured Oscillospiraceae bacterium
TTCACGCCGTTCAAGGCCAGATAGTCCAGCTCGTCCCGCCATTCCTTCTCCCCCCAGAAAGGCATCGTGTAAGAGTGTGTGCAGTAGTTATAGGCATAGCGCACCTGGGCGCGCGTCGTTTTATGGACGGGAGAGGGGACAGGTACAGGCTCAAACGGCATCTCCGTGTTGCGAGACTGCTGGGAGATGCACACATTGCAGTAGTATTTCAGGTAGTAGTTTACACCCGCAGCCAGATCGACGCCTGTCGCAGCCGTCACCTGGATTTGGGAGCCGGACTCCTCAACTGTGAATCCCTGGGCCTGTGGATCAAGCTCTAATTTAAACCAGTCGCGGTACTGCTCGCCGAGTACGCGGCCGATGATACCGTACACCTCACGGAGGGTATCTTCCTGTGTGATCGGGGCGGCATAGGGCGTATCGTCAAAGTTGGGGATCTCGATTTCCGGCACAGTGGGAACAGGTTCGCCAGTGGGGGTCCCCCAGAGTTCGATTCGCTCGATGATGGCGTTTATGCTCTCTGAGCAGTACTCGATGTAGACCATCAGGTAGGCGGCTTTTCCGCTGAGGCGGATCGTCTCCCCGTCGGCAGGACACTTGGCCGAATCGGACTTGTGATAGGCGAGGGCGTAGTCCCGGCCGTTGGCACTGGTATAGATGCGGTAGCGGGTAAAGCCCTTTTTGGGTATTTTCACCACGATCCGATCCAGATCATACAACTGGTCAAGGTTTAGGATGACGTAAGCGGGGTACTGCCCACCCTGCCAGAACAGATTGCTCTTATTTAAAACAATACCGGAGCTGGCGTCGGTGGTGAAAGAGAGGGATTCTGACATGATTGAAACCTCCTGATGGTGTCTTCTGGTAAGTATTATACCAAGAATTATAAGGGAATTTCCGATTCTGTCAAGAGCACAAAAGGAATTTGAATTAAAATTTGTGCAATTGTACAGTTAGCTTATACTAACACTATATTTTTTACAATTTTCTATTGATTTTTACGAATTTAGTGTTACAATTCTAAATATAATGAACCAAAAGGAGGTACATATCATGGCTTATCATATTTCTGACGACTGCATTTCCTGCGGCGCGTGCGAGGCTGAGTGCCCGGTATCCGCCATTTCTGAGGGCGACGGCAAGTATGTCATCGATCCGGATCTGTGCACCGAGTGCGGCGCCTGTGCAGATACCTGCCCGGTGGGTGCTCCCCAGCAGGCATAAGCATACTGGAATAACAGGCAAACAAAAAGCGGGGGAATCGGTTTCTCCCGCTTTTTCCATGCCTGTCTGCTGGTATTGTGAGACGTTTTATGATATGATATGGATATGATCTAAATGATGCGTGGAGGGTGTGTGGATTTGGAGTTCCATCGGGAACAGCTTGGCGGAGGGATCTCCGTGTACACGGCTCCGCCGCATAGTTTTAATGAGGATTCTCTGCTCCTTGCCTCATTTGCACGGGCGGAGCGCACCAGAAGAGCCTGCGATTTTGGAACCGGGTGTGGGATTATCCCACTGCTGTGGTGCCGCGTGGAGCGGCCGGATCTGATCACAGCGGTTGATCTCTCGGATCGGGCTTGTGCACTCGCACGGTACGGCGTGGAGCAGAACGGCCTGAGGGATCGGGTGGAGATTGTCTGCGCCGATTTGCGGGATTTTTGGCGTACGGTGCGCGTCCGCTATGATCTCGTTAGCATGAATCCGCCCTATTATCGTACTGACAGTGGACGGAAGAGTGAAAACGAGGCAAAGGCTCTCGCGCGTCATGACGGCGCTGCGGAGATCGGCGAGGTGTGTGAGTGTGCCGCCCGCGTGCTCAATCAGGGTGGGCGGCTGTGCATCTGCTTTCCGGCTGAGCGGCTGTGCGATGCGTTGTGTGCCATGCGTTCCTCTCGCATTGAGCCAAAGCGAATGCGTCCCGTTGTAGCACGGCCAGGGCGTTCGGCACGGTTATACCTGATCGAGGGTGTGCTGGGCGGGCGGCCTGGCGTGAGGATCGAGCCAGAGCTCGTCTCCTGTGACAGTTCCGGTAAACGCACTGCACAGATGGAAGAATTTTTAAACGGAGGCATTTTATGAGCGGAGAACTCTATGTGGTCGGTACGCCTATCGGCAATCTGGGGGACCTTTCTCCCCGCGCGGTGGAGACGTTGTCAAACTGCGACTTTATCGCCGCAGAGGATACGCGTGTCACACTCAAGCTCCTCAACCATTTTGGAATCAAAAAGCCGATGGTCAGCTACTTTGAGCATAACAAGCGGGAGCGCGGCGTGATGATTACGGACCGGATCCTTGCCGGCGAGAGCTGCGCGATTGTTACGGATGCGGGCATGCCCGCGATCTCGGATCCGGGGGAGGATTTGGTAGCCCTCTGCCACGAGCGCGGGATCAAGGTCAACGCCGTCCCCGGTCCATCGGCGTTGATCGCAGCGCTGGCGCTCTCCGGGATGCACACGGGGCGTTTTACGTTTGAGGGTTTTTTGAGCGTCAACAAAAAAAGCCGCCGGGATCATCTGTCAAGCCTGAAAGATGAAAAGCGCACGATGATCTTTTATGAAGCCCCGCACAAACTCGCCAATACGTTAAGGGATCTGGCGCAGGTCTTTGGCGATCGGGAGATCACCATCGTCCGAGAGTTGACCAAAATTCACGAGCAGGTGATCCGAACAACGTTGGATCAAGCCGTCCGGGAATATGGAGACGGTCGCCTAAAGGGCGAAATTGTCCTTATTCTCGCGGGTGCGCCGGAGGAAGAAGAACCCGCCATGACACTTGAGGAGGCTGTACAGGCCGCGCGGGAGTGGATGCAGGGCGGCGATCCGCCCAGTCTGGCGGCCAAGAAGGCGGCCAAAGCGGGTGGCTTTACAAAAGGGGAAATCTATAAACTGCTTCAGGAGGAAGAAAAATGGAGATTTTAATTGAGTACTGGTACTTATGGCTGATTTTGGTGCTGCTCATCATTGGCGTTGTGTTTTTGTGGAAAAAGGCGATTGAGCGCAGCCGGAAGATGCAGATCGGAAGAGCAAAAGAAATGGAATTTATCGAGAACGCCCAGCGCTTACGTGGTGAGGACAACCGGATGAGCGCGGAGAAGATCCGCGCCTCAGGGGATGAGGGGCTTTTTCAGGGCGTGGCGGCCAATATTCAGGTCAGTTTGCAAAAGACGGGGACACCCGACGCGAGTTTCCTGGAGTATCCGGAGGCGGCACGCAATGTGTACGCGCTCTGGTTCCTGATGGATGACGCGAGCAAGGGCAAGCTGAGCGACTTTTTCCGCCAGAGCACCCAGCCGCTCACGGGCCAATTGGTGCAGGCCGTTCAGGCCGCCGGCGCGGAGAAGGCATATCAGCTCATTAAGCAGGAGTTCGATATGTTTGACGAGGACAATGAGCGTGTATCGCTCGACTATAAACTCGTCATGGAGTGTGATGAAAAATTTGCGCGCCTGATGGAAAAGCATCCGCTCGAGCCGCTGATCCTCACGTACATCCGGGAACACGCGGACGCACTCGCCTGTATTTAAAAGCTTTAATTTTTGGGGGCAACACTGTCAAGTAAATAAAAGCATGGAACGGCTTTTGGCATTGAAACCTCATCTGGAATATGCATAAAGTAGCGTGGGCGCTCGGAATATTTTCCGGGCGCCCACGCTTGGTAAAAGGGCTTTAAAAAATTTATAGCGTCGTCCACACTTTCACTGTTTTTCACTGCTTTCGGCGTGCTCTGACACTGAGTGTTCCAGCAGAAGAGAGCGGATCATCTGGAAAGCT
>USLQ01000180.1 GCA_900555545.1 uncultured Oscillospiraceae bacterium
ATACAAACCATCCCAAAAGGAGGAGAGCAAGATGATTGAAATTAGCAAGGTCACGAAGAAATTCGGGACCTTTACGGCGATCGAGGATCTTTCCATCACCGTGGAGGAGGCTACCATCTACGGTCTGGTGGGATATAACGGCGCCGGCAAGACCACACTCTTAAAAACCGTCTCCGGCGTCTACCGCCCTGACGGCGGCGTGGTCCGCCTCTTTGGCGAGGATGTCTTTGACAACGCCAAAATGAAGCAGCGCCTGTTCTATATCCCGGATGACCTCTACTTTCAGCCCTACACCACCATGCAGAAGATGGCGCGCTTTTACCACGGTTACTATCCCCATTTCAGCTACGATACCTTCAACAGCCTGACCGAGGTCTTTGGGCTCGACAAGACCAAGCGCATCAACGGCTTTTCCAAGGGCATGCAGCGCCAGGCGGAGATCATCCTCGGCCTGGCCACCCATCCGGACGTGCTCCTGCTGGATGAGTCCTTTGACGGGCTGGACCCGCAAAAGCGCGAGATCGTCCGCAGGATCCTGCTTGAATATGTGGCGGAGTCCGGCGCAAGCGTCATCATCTCCTCCCACGACCTGCATGACCTGGGCAACATGTGCGACCGGATCGGGCTGATCAACGCCAAGCACCTGGCGCTGGACGCAAAGATCGACGAGATCAGTGAGAACCGGTGCAAATTCCGGCTGGCGTTCCAGGAGGAGAAGCAAAAAGAGGACTTTGCTGGGATCGATTACAGCGGCTTCAAGCAGGATGGGAAAATTATTGAGATCACGGTACGCGGCAATGCGGACGAGGCGGAGGCAAAGCTCAAGGCCATGGCCCCCGCAATGATCGAGCGCATGCCGCTCACGCTTGAGGAAATATTCCTGGATGAAATGGAGGGCATGGACTATGACTTCTCAAAAATCTTCTCCGCGCAGTGACCGCCGGGCTTTCAGCCCCTTCCTTTACACCTTCTCGCGCGCCTTCTCCGAGAATTTTATCTTCCCGCTGCTGAATGCCATTTGGATTGCCTTCATGGTTCCGGTGCTGACAATTACAACACTGATCTTGCCGGTACTCCATGATACCACACAGGATGCACCAAAACTGACAGAGCAATTCAAATACATTTTGTTGTCGGACTCCTCCAGTACCATGAGTATATTTCTAATTCTCGGGGTCTGCCTGTTCTCTGGGCTGACAGGGGTATTCCTCTTCCGCTTCATGGCTGCCAAAAAAACGGTCAATGTCTACTATTCGCTGGGCATCAAACGTAGGAGCCTGTTCCTTGCCAAGTATGCGGCCGGAGCCATCATGCTCGCCGTCTCCGTTGCGCTTCCCCTTCTTGCGTCTGCGGTTATCAATATCCACTATTTTGGATCTTCGGTAGAGCTGTGGCGTGCGGTTATTTACTGTATGCTGGCGCTGTACCTGCTCGCCATGATCTGCATGACGGTGACGGCGGCGGTATTCAGCGCGGTAGGGACCATGCTGGAAGGCATGGGTTTTTCCGCCGTAATCCTCCTGCTGCCCACCATCCTCATCTACTGCGTGAATATCCTGATGAGCGTGGTACTGTGGGGGAACCCCTATACAGTGGGCGG
The DNA here is from genome assembly GCA_900555545.1 of uncultured Oscillospiraceae bacterium. Lineage (GTDB taxonomy): Bacteria > Bacillota > Clostridia > Oscillospirales > Acutalibacteraceae > Onthovicinus. The sequence goes on from USLQ01000180.1 coordinate 1,601, forward strand.
ATTTTTTAACGGGGATGGCACATATATCAGCGTGCAGTCCCTTACCGAACTGACAAAGCCGTATAATCCCATCCTGTTCCCCCTCGACACGATGAACAATATCTCTGCAATGTCCGCCGACGGTAAAACCAATCCAATCCTGTCAATGTATACGGGCGAGACTGCTTTTACCCCGCCCAACTTCTGGGCGTTGCTGCCTTGGGTGGCTGTAATCGCGGTGTGCCTGGGGATCGCTCTATTTGTTTTCCAGCGCCGGAAGGCCGAAATCTGCGGCTTTTTGGGGCGAAATCGTGTGCTGAACTTCATCATTGAGCTCACGCTTGGGTTCGGCGTCTTTACCGCGGCAATCGATGCCCTGTACGACCGGCTGGACCATGCCCTCGTCGTATTGATCGCGTCAGCTCTCTATCTGGTAGTATATGTGATCGTGGAGGCCATTCTCACCCGCAGCGGAAAACTGATGCTCAAGGGGCTGTGGAAGTTCCCGATCCATCTGGCAATCGCGCTGATTATCTACGGCATTTTTGCCACCGGGCTGTTCGGGTACTCCTCCCGGATCCCAGCTGCCAGCGAAATTAAAGAGGTTTATATTGATGCGGACTATGATCTGTCCGTATACGATATATCTCCGAGCTGCTATATCAGAGACAGTTACGCAGTCATTGATCCCCCGAACACTACGTTAGGCGGATTTACAACCGAAAACGATAAAAAGCTGATTACCGAGATCCATCAAAAACTGATCGATAGCCGCAAGGAACGCGACGACTCACAAAAAACCGCGCGTGCGATCAGCATTCGTTACGTGCTCAATGATGGCAGTAATCTGATGCGCAACTATGATATCACGACCAACGACACTTTATACGAGACGCTCCGCCTGTACGAGAGCGACTGGTCCCGTGAAAAAATGCGCGAGATCATCTCCTCCGATCCAAAAATGCCGGAGAGCAGTGAGGAGAGCAAGACAGAACTTGGAAGTGACATGCTCTGGGATGGCATGAGCTTTACCGAGATCTACCATGAGGCCATGGGGATCGTAGTTCCAGAGAATTCAAAATACGGTTATCAGACCGGATCGGTGTTGTTGAGCAATGGCTTTTCGCAGGCAGAGCTTCCACTCACGCAAGAACAGCACGCCGCGCTCAAGCAGGCGGTGATCGCCGATGTAACGACAATGACGGCACAACAAAAATTTCAACCGAATGCCGCTGCCACCTACACATTGATCTTCCGCTCCAAGTTGGAGCCTAGCCCCAACGACCTCAATATGGGGATTCCCTGTGTAGACTACAGCCAGACACCGTATCCGTTGACGGACGGCATGACGAATACGCTCAACTTCCTGCGGGAAAATGGTCTACTCGATCTATTGCAGGCAGATGCAACGCCCCCAGATTCCGTTATCATCCGTCCAGTTGGGATCCTCCTGAATCAGAACATTTATTACAACTCCAATTGGGGATACGGATCCCGCATGTTCTATAATGTGACGATTGACGCCACACCGGAGTACGAGGATATCTCCGTAAATGCGCCGGAGACAACGCTGACGCCGGAACAGTTTAACTCCCTGCGGCCACACCTGTACCAGTACTACTATACACATGGTACCGGATATGTTGTCAACGCGACGTACAAGGACGCGGACGTTGTGATCACCTACTATCTGCCCGCCGAATTTGCGCCGGAATCCGTCAAGGCACAGCTGGGCGCATAACACCATCATAACTCATGAAAAATCTCCCGCCCTCCGGACTGAGGTGCGGGAGATTTTCCGCTCTGAATATTAGTTTAACAGCTCCTGGGGGATCTGGCTGTGAAAATATTCCTGTGCCAGTTCCTTACCGCCCTGCTTGTAGACCACTCCGTCCCGGATCCAGATCACCTTGTCTGCCAGCGCCTGAGCACAGCGAAAATCATGTGTGACGGTGATCATCGTTGTTTTTTGCTCCATATGGATTCGATTGACGGTATCTACAATCATTTTCAGGTTCCCATAATCCTGCCCCACGGTCGGTTCATCAAGAAGGAGCACTTCCGGATTCTCCGCAGTGATTGCCGCGATACTCAACCGGCGCTTTTGCCCCTCGGAGAGGGACTGGGGATGACGCTCCCGGAGCTGCTCCAGTGAGAA
>USLQ01000181.1 GCA_900555545.1 uncultured Oscillospiraceae bacterium
TTGCCGAGCTGCTGGGCAGCCGCATCATCTGTGATCCGCATCCGGGTGATGTGGTCTTCCCCTCGATCCAGTTCCTCTGTCTGGACGCCGTCCGGAATCGAGTGCAGTATTTCCCTGCGCTCCAAAGCCAGATCAGTTCTCCACTCCATGGTATCACACTCCCTGACTTTATTATGAGTGCTTGATTGGAAAAATATTCAAACGGGCTGTATGTAAGGGATCCATTTTAATAAATTGGAGCGTGTGTTGGGATTGTAGGATTCAAAAAACATCATCTACCGCGAGAAAAGGGATTCTTTTTTGAAAAAAACTTGATTTTTCTATCAAAAGATGATATCATATTTACCTGTGATTAGAGATTGATGCCGGAGGAGGTGTCCGTATGCCCAATATCAAATCAGCAAAAAAGCGCGTTCTCGTTGCAGAGCGTAATGCTGCCCGCAATAAGGCTGCTCAGTCCGCACTTAGGACAGCGCTGAAAAAGGCGAATACCGCAATCGCGACCAATGCGGCAGATAAGGAAGAGGCAGTCAAGGTGGCTGTCAAAAAGCTTGACCATGCCGCAGTAAAAGGCCTGATCCACAAGAATAACGCTGCCAATAAGAAGTCTGCTCTTGTTAAAAAGCTCAACAAGGCGTAAGGGCTTCTATTCGTGCGTTCTCAACTGTATAGGCGAGCATGAAACAGAACCGGCGTGGTTCTGTTTTTTTGCTTTTTTCACGGGAACTATGTTGACATCTGTTCCGGTTTTGGGTATAATGACGGTGTGCCTGAATGCCAATTATATCGGAGGTGTATGTAAAATGAAAAAGTTTTTGAAGGTTCTTGCGGCGATCGCGGCAATTGCCGGCGCTTGTGCGGCAGTTTATGTGGTTGTCAACAAGGTTATGGCCAAGAAGCAGTCCATCCCGAGCAATGATTATGAGAACTATGTATCCTGCTCCTGCTGTGATGACGACTTCGTTTCCGAGACGGTAGCATAATTGACAACAACTCAGCAGCGGACGGCATATGCCGTCCGCTTTTTCGCGGTGATCACTTCCATTATGCAATAAAAGGAGCATGAAGATCATGAAAATTGCAGTGACATATGACGACGGCGCGGTGTTTCAGCACTTTGGCCGGACAGAAGCTTTTAAAATTTATGAGGTGGAGAACGGTGGTGTTATTCGTTCCGAGGTCACTGGGACAGGCGGCAGCGGCCACGGTGCGTTGGCAGGATTCCTGAAAACACACGGCGTGGACGTGCTCATCTGCGGCGGCATGGGTGGCGGCGCAAAGATGGCATTGGCACAGGCCGGTATCCAGGTGTTCGGCGGTGTGCATGGGAGCGCCGATCAGGCAGTCGCAGATTATCTGGCTGGCAACCTGCGCGGAGATCCCAACGCCCAGTGCAGCCATCATGACCATAGTGAGGGACACGCCTGTGGAAGCCATGGCTGTGGGAACCATGACGGTGGCTGCCATTCCTGATTATTTTATCTCATTTTTTAGCCGCCCTTTTGGGCGGCCTTTTAGCACCTTAAAATGGCATATTTTATACATTTTATCACATTAATGTTGACTATTTATTGGCAAACTGCTATTATGTGTTTGTGTTGAATTGTTCATCAACCATTTGCAGGAGGTGTTTTGAATGAAAAAGGGAAAGAAAATGAAAAAGATAGCCGCGCTGCTCTTAGCGGCTGTTATTGCTGTGGGGAGTCTGCCGGCAGCACTGGCCGCCCACCGCCCTGCTCCAGTGATCATGGTCCCAGGGATGGGAGCCGAGTTGTACCAGAACGCGGGGACGGATGCGGCCAGCGCCGTTTGGCCGCCTACGTTTGACTGGGAAGATCTTGCCATGATTCCCCATGTTCTGCCTGCGGTCAAGGAATTGATATCTGCCCTGCTTCACCCGCAGTCCGATCCGGAACCACTCGTTGACAGTCTGGCGGCCGCCGTGGAAAATGGAATCATTCCATGGGTTGAGCCGTTGCTCTGCAATCCGGATGGGACGGGGACCGATCCGTCCGTGGATGTCGCCTATCACTGGAATGATTCCATGGCAAACCACTTGGATTATCTGGACGGAACCAAGGGGGAGTCCGCCGTGGTGCGCGCCTTGTGTGAGGAGATTGGAGCGGAGAATGTGTATCTGTTTACCTACGATTGGCGTCTGGATATCCTCACCCATGCGGAAAACCTGCACGCACTGGTAGAAAAGGTCAAAGCGGATACGGGCGCCGATCGTGTCACCATTGTATCGGCGAGCATGGGGACTTGCGTTCTCTCCGCCTATCTGGATCAGTATGGGTCGGATGACCTGCAAAACTGTGTTTTTCTTTCCCCGGCATTTCAGGGGGTGACGATGGTCGGGGAACTCTTCACCCGTCAGCTGGAGATCAATGGGGATGCGCTGGCCGCCTATTTGGATGGGATAGGCATGGAGAATATCAGTCCGCTGATTGATATAGCCGGTGTACTGGGTGTATTTCGCCTGCTGGATCGCGTGCTCGCTGCGTATGGGGATCGGGTCTATGACGAGATCCTGATTCCGCTGGTAGCCAATATGCCGGGATTGTGGGATGTGATGCCCGGTGAATACTACGAGCAGGCGATCCAGGCAATGCATATTACGAATCCAATCCTGTTGGAAAAGCTGAATGCCTATCACGGGGTACAGAGCCGCTTGGAGGAGAACCTGGACAGGGCAAGGGAGAACGGAACGCAGGTGGCCGTTGTTGCACAGTACGGTTATGCGGCGATCCCGGTTTCGCCATCCTATGACAATCAGACGGACAGTCTGATCGATACTGCGCTTGCAAGTGCAGGTGCAATCTGTGCTCCGTTTGGCGGGACACTCGGCGAGAATTATAGCCAAGCGGTGCAGGACGGGCACAATCATCTGTCACCGGACAATGTGGTGGATGCCTCCGCCTGTATGCTGCCGGAACATACCTGGCTGATCCGTGGGGCAGACCATGTCGGCTATCATTATGGTACGACCACCATGGATTTTATCGTCTGGCTGATTACAGCGGAAGAGGAGATTGATATCCATACGACGGAGGCATATCCGCAGTTTATGGCAGTTGATGCGTCTGAAAATCTGATGGATATGCCATTGATGGAGGAGCCTACATCCGGCACAACAGAGCCTGTGGATACAACCGAGCCTGTGGACACGACAGAGCCTGTGGACACGACAGAGCCTGTGGATACGACAGAACCTGTGGGCACAACAGCTTCTGGGGATATGACGGATCCTGAGAATACAACAGAGCCAGAAGAAACAACGGAACCCGAGGAGTTTACGGAGCCGAGTGCGGATGGTTCCATCGGATCATCTGTACCGTCACCGGATGGTACGGGTCCCGAAGAGCCAGGGGCCGACCACGTAAATGGAACGGAGAGGGATGCGGATAATAGCGCTCCCATTGGCGCAGATCAGGCAGATGTGGACAGCGGATTGGTGGAATCCGGTGGTGCCGCTGTGGACAGTCCTGATACGGGGGATTCATCATGGGCAGGCTTGGTTTTTGGCGTACTTGCAGCGGCTGCTGGAGGAACTTTGATCGCGCTGAACCGGAAGAAAAAACAGTTATAAATCTCGCAGAGAGAATTTTTACCGATCAAAGGGGGCGCCCGGCAGGAATCCTGCCGGGCGTTTATAGATTCAGTTCAACGCAATACGGTATAAACAAATATAAAAGAACAGG
>USLQ01000182.1 GCA_900555545.1 uncultured Oscillospiraceae bacterium
AGATACGAGCGCCCGTGCAATTGCGACACGCTGTTGCTGGCCGCCGGAGAGGTGGCTCGGGTAGTTTGCCAGCTTCCCATCCAGGCTCAAAAAAGAACTGACCTCCCGCAGGAAAGCCTCATCCTCCTTTTTGCCGTCCAACCGCACGGGGAGCACAATATTTTCATATGCGGTGAGGTAAGGGATCAGATTGTAATTCTGGAAGATGAATCCAATCCGCTTCCGGCGGAATATAGTGAGCTGCTCATCCGTCATCGATTCCAGATTTTGATCCTCCACCTGTACGCTTCCGGCGGTAGGGGTATCCAGCCCGCCGAGCATATTGAGCAGCGTCGATTTGCCGCTGCCGGAGGTGCCGATAATCGCCACAAACTGACCGCCCTCAATGGAGAGGCTCACATCATCGAGCGCCTTGACGAGGCTCTCGTCTTTTCCGTAATATTTCTTTAAATGAGTCGCATTTAAAATATTCATATCCGTTCCTCCTGTATTTTCTGGATAACTCCATCATATCCGGCGGGAGAAAATACGCAATATCAAACGCAAAATCTAATATCCACAGTGCAAAATCTAAGAGAAAACAAATAAAAAAACAACCCACAGCGTATGGCTGGGGGTTGCAGTAAAAGTTTGTACAATCTAAGAGTCCTCCCTGTGCAGGGTAATTCCCCTGATAGGGGAATTGTCCGCGCAAGTGGACAAAAGGGCACCCGCCTGCGGAGCAGAGGCAGCACGCGCATGCGAATCTGGAGGAATGCTGGCTAATAACCGGCTATCTGATGGCCTTTTTGCAACAACCCCTCAGGCCGACCTGTCGGTCGTCCAGCTCCCCTTACACAGGGGAGCCGAAAAGTTTGCACGATTAAAAAGGCCTCCCTGTGTAAGGGAGGCTCCCACAAAGCGGGTGGAGGGTTGTCGACTAACACCCAATGGCTTTTCGCTGACCTTTTCCCTGTAACAAACTCTCAGTCTTGGCCTTCGATAAAACAAACCACTGCTCCCTTTGCGGAACAGTGGCTTTTTGCATGTTCGATTTAGTTTTTTACAGGCAGATCAAAGTAAATTTTCCATCCGCCCGTCTTGTGGTGCAGGTGCCGCCGTACTTTTCGGCGGCCTTTTGCATGTTGGAAAGACCGAAGCCGTGCAGAAGGCTGTCCGCCTTGGTAGTCCGCTTCCCCTTGGGCAGCGCTTCCGCCGTACAGTTATTTTCGATCAGGATGGAGACAAAGTTCTGCACCTTGCCCGCCTTTACCAGAATGACGCGCTCCTCCTCCCGCAGCTTTTCGCAGGCCTCGATGGCATTGTCGATCCCATTGCCGAAAAGGGTGCTGATGTCCAGCGGTTCGATAAAATCAACGCCCTCAAAATCCACAACGGCGGAAAAATCGATGTGCTTTTCCCGCGCCTTCTCGGACTTATCCTTGAGGATGATATCCAGGAATTCGTTGCCGGTGTGGACGTAGTCTTCGTAGTCCGCGATCTGGGTGCGCAGCTCCTGCGCCATCTGGCGGGTCTCCTCGGTGTTCTGCTTGCTCTCCAGCACCAGCAGGTGATTTTTCATATCGTGGTAGATGGAGCGTATGCGCTCCTCGTCTTTGAGCTTGTCCTCATAGTAGGCGTACTGCTGCTGAAGCTGGGCGATCTGCACCTTGTCCCGCTGTTCCTGCTCTCTGAGATAATAGTTATTTTTCAGATACAAGAATAGGAACATAAATGCTGTGGATAGCAGTGCAACAATCAAATCCCATGTTTCGTTATACTCTCCTATAATGAAATGCACGACGCTGTTGTTGTAAAACAAAAAAATCACGGCTTCAAACAACAGTACAATCACAAAATCACTTTTTCGCAGTGGATAACGAAAATTGCGGAGCAAAAAATGCAAAAGCAAGGCTACAATTATATTTATCGTTATGCAAGTCAAATAGGCAGGCGGCGAGGCAAATAGAATTCCTGAAATATCTACGCTTATTTTGTCTGTAAATAGTCCGAGAATAGTGAGCGAAAGCGACTCACAAGAACCCATAATCATCAGCCCCATTAACGCAGAAGCAATGATATTAAATACCGAATCTTTATAAAATACCAATGCAAGAGCAACGAGCAATATAGCATGAACCACTATTTTGAAGGTGCCGTCTACGATAAACCAAGTCCAAAAATATGCTTCCGCAACAAATATAATAGGCAAAAGCCACTTGCCACATTTTACTCTTAATGTATGGCAAAAGCTATTTACAATAACAAAAAGTATCAAGCTTTGCGATATAGTTGTAAATAAATCAATAAATCGAAACAGGGTAATCATAACATATCCCCCCAAAAGTCAGCCAGTTTCGCCATAAACTCCTTGCGTTTCGGCTGACTGATCGGGACACGCTCGCCCGTTGTTAAGACTGCCTCCAGATTTTCCACGCTTTTCACATACGCCATATTCACGATAAAACTGGCGTGACAGCGGGCAAACTGCCGCTGCGTCTCCAAAAGCGAAGCGATTTCTTTCATATTCTTGTAAATGACCTGTTCCTGATCGTCAAAGTGCAGCAGCACATTGCGCTTCTGTGTCTCGGCATAGCGCAGATTTTTATACAGGACCTTGTACTTCCCATTCTCATTGGAAAAGCTCAGGGACGGTTCCTCCTTGCCCTGATAGTGGGTGAAAAAACGGTCCAGCTCCATCTTCAGGCGGCCGTACTTGAGCGGCTTTAACAGGTAGTTGAACGCGCCAAACTCGTAGCCCTTCCACACATACTGCGGCAGGGAGGTCACAAACATCAGCCCAACTGTGCTGTCCATCCGGCGGAGCTCCTCCGCAGTCTTCAGGCCGTCGAGCTTTTCCATGCGGATATCCATAAAAATCAGATCATACTCGGGCCGGTAATCCGCGATCAGTTCGCTCCCATCCCGGAAAATATGATACGCAAATGTTTTCCCTGTTTCTTTTTCATACCGTTCGAGAAGTGATTTTAACTGATCGATAAACGGCTGTTCGTCATCGCAGATTACAATTGAAAACATGACGGCACCTCCCTGATTGATCCGGTAAACATTATACTGAAATACACTGTTTGAATCAAGCCCCTCCCCGGTTTACAACGACTCCCATTTGTGGTATCCTGTATTCCGGAAAATCAACACAGGGAGGTCCTACTGATGAAAACAGGCGTTATCGATGTGGGCGGCGGTCTGCGGGGCATCTATGCAACCGGCGTGCTGGACCGCTGCCTGGAGCACGGGATTCATTTTGACTGCTGCATCGGCGTATCGGCCGGGAGCGCAAATGTGATCTCCTACATGGCAGGGCAGCATCGGCGCAACTATCGCTTTTATACGGAATACGCCTTCCGCAAGGAGTACATGGGCGCGGGCAACTACCTGCATGGCGGCGGATATATCAACATGGATTACATCTACGGTACGCTCTCCAACGCGGACGGCGAGTATCCGCTCGACTACGAATCATTCCGCGAGAATCCGGCCCAGTTCTTCGCCGTGGCGGCGGAGGCGATCTCCGGCCGGGTGAAATATTTTGACAAAAATGACGTGGCTCAGGATGACTATCGGGTGCTGTGTGCGTCATGCTGCATCCCGGGGGTCAATCCGCCGTATGAGATCGACGGCGTCGCCTACTTTGACGGCGCGCTGGCCGATCCCGTCCCCGTACGGAAGGCGCTCGACGAGGGC
>USLQ01000183.1 GCA_900555545.1 uncultured Oscillospiraceae bacterium
AAGCGGCTCCGGCTCGCCTGTGCACGGGAGCAGCCCCCGCTCGAACCAGGCCACATCCCACCAGGCACCGCACTTGTATCCCGTGTGCCGGTGCACACCGATCTGGCGAAATCCCATGCCCAGATGCAGCCGTTCGCTTTTCTCATTCGGAACGGTAACGACACCGTAAACATTGTGAACCCCTTGCAGCCTGAGCAGCTCCATCAGCACGCCATACATCCGCCGCCCCAACCCGGCCGAGGTATGGCCAGCGTCCAGATAAATGGAGAGTTCCGCATTCCAACCATAGGCTGCGCGCTCCATTTGGCGGTGTGCATACGCATATCCGGCGATCTGCCCATCTCGCTCGCACACCAGATAGGGATATATTGACGATATCCGGCGAATGCGGTTGGAAAATTCCGCGTCCGTGGGCCGGATGCACTCAAAGGTGACCGGGGTATCAATATACTGCCCGTAAATCCTGGCAAGCGCCGGGCCATCCTCCGGAACTGCAAGGCGAATGGCGGTTTGGGGATTCATGATCCGGATCAACTCCTCATCCATTCAAAAAAATAAAGGCACTTGTATGACAAGCGCCTCCTGTCTGTTTGATGTTTGTGCCCGATCAGGCCGCAGGCTTGCGGGAACGGGAGGTGCGCCTCGGGCGGCGTTGCGGGGTTCCTGCGGCAGTGCGTTCGCTGTCACGCACTGTTTCCTGTGCACAATAGACATCCTCCGCACGGACAGCGGAATTGCGTGCCGTCCTGTAAGTACGCCAACGCACGGCAATCCTGTGTTCAAATGCGATCAACTTTTTCTCATTGAGCAACGCAATGATAAATAATAAAACGGCAGCCGCCTCAAATACGGTGCGAATAATAACCTCTGGTGCCATCTCCAACACTCCTCCCAGTAGCGAACAAATTAAACGTTTGTTCTAACTATCTCTATTATACCAGCTTTTTCGCAAAAGTCAAGCAAATGTTCGGAACATTTGTTTAAAGTCCTATTTATGGGGTTATTTATTTTTGACATCTATATTATACCACAACATATATGGTTATGTCAATTTTCAAACTACAATTTATTGAGAGAAGGTATTGACAAAATCAGACAAAAAGTTTTTTCAACGCACAAAATCCGTCTGAATACTCAATTTTTCCAAGATTTTCAATTTAAATGTTCGCCCTGTCCATCTGTACCGGCTTGTGGTGAAACAAAAAGAAAAGCTGCCACACCTCCTACGGCGCAACAGCCCTTAAACTCTCTCCTGATTGATCAGCTATACTTTTTTACAATCTCGCGCATCTCGTCAAAGTGCTGCTCCATCTCTTCTACCAGCTTAAACTGTGTACGTGCCCGGACAAGATTGTGGTTGGCGTACTCGGTTTTAAAATAGGTATCACCCTGCAGATAGTCCGTTAAAAACCGCATCCCACACTCCAGCGTGAGCAGACGCGCGCCCCAGGGCAGATATTCCTTTTCCGTGGGTGTCAGGACGTCGCCCGCCGCCTCCAGATACCCCTTGGTATACGCCTCAAACAGTTCCATACTAAAATGCACCTTGTTCAGATCCTGTTCATCCTCCGCAGCAGTGGAGGCGCCAAACCGGATGGAATCGCCGTAGTCGCTCAGTGCAAGACCGGGCATGATCGTATCCAGATCTATGATGCACAGGCCCTTGTCGGTCTTCTCATCAAAGAGAATGTTATTCAGCTTTGTGTCGTTATGTGTCACGCGCAACGGCAGATTCCCCTGCCGCACCTGCTCCATGAGGACACTGCAGTCCTTTTCCCGGTCGAGGACAAAGCGGATCTCGCGCCGGCAGGTGCGCGCGCGATTTTTGACATCACGTTTGAGTGCGCGCTTAAAATCTGCCAACCGGCTCTCCGTATCATGGAATTTTGGAATCGTCTCGTGCAGCGTCTCCGCCGGATAATCGCCCAGCTGCTTGAGAAAATGGCCAAAGCTGCGCGCGGACTGATAGAACTGCTCCGCATTCTCCGCCGACTGATAGCATACGGAATCGGCGATATAGTTATAGCAGCGCCATGGGAATCCGTCCGTATCCTCAAAGTAATTCTCGCCTGTTTTTGTCTTGATATAGCTGAGCGTCTCTCGATCGGGGTCGCCGCCATCCTCGCGGATCACGCGGCGCAGGAACTCCGTTACACCAAAAATATTTTCCATAACCGCATCCGGGTTTTTAAAGACATTTTTATTAACGCGCTGGAGCACGTACATCAGCTCATCCTCGCCCTGCTCATTGGGCATATAGACGGCATACGTCTCGTTAATATGGCCCGCGCCAAACGGCCGGACATAACTGCACTTGTTCCCAAAGCCAAACGCATAAAGAGCGTCCTCCAGGACACTGCTGTCCACGCCGTCTATCTTTCGGCGGCGTGCGTAGACAACCTTTCCATCCGCCACCTTCCGATAGGCGGCGATCTGGCAGTAGGCACGGATCACGCTGCCTAAACTGATGTGGCACCCTTTCTCCAGCACGGCGTCGTGATCGACGACAGCCCCGCTATTGACCAGGCAACCCATTTCCAGTCTGGTCCGTGTGTTGATAACGGCGCGCGGCAGCACAAAACAGCCAGCTCCGATCTCCACACTCGGGCTGACGACAGCGCTCGGATGGATCACGGAAGGCACCGTATAGCCACAGGCAATCAGTTTTTCGATCCAGCTGACGCGCAGCTTGTTATCGCCAAAGGCTGCGATCGCACAGTCATATTCCCCACGAAAATCCTGATAATCAATCAGCTTGCCGACGACGGAGCTCTCCTTTTTGGCGTCATCCAAAAAAGAAACCTTATCATATCCGCCAAATTCACCGACCATCTCATAGATCATATGGCCCATGCCGCCGGCGCCCAAAATCAATAGATTTGACATCAAACAATCCCCTTTTCCCAAATGATTCCGCCCAGCCAACACACATTGCCCAAGCGGTTTGTATATCGCCATTTTCTTTATACCGTCCGTGATATTGTCTTATTATATCATTATCCACAAGATTAGGCAACTTATAAAAAATATTTGCAGCACTTTTTTAAATTCTCTTCCTGAAGAGTGTGAAAAATGGTATAATGCAACCGGCCGCATCAAACATCCAACGGAGGGACTCACAGTGGAGGAACTGATCTTAACCCCTAAAACAGAACTCTTTGCCCATGTACAGGAAGAGGGCGAGGACTACGTCATCCCACCGCTGCATCAACCCACACACTTGAACGGCGACACGCTCCTATGGATCCTGGATGGGGCAGAGGCTCATTGCCTGCGCACCACAGGCCTGTACCATATACGCCGTGGGGATCAAACTCATCTCCTATTTGACGCCCCCTATACAGCGGAAAAATTTTCATGCCCACCTCGCTGCGACTTTCTGGGGAACCGGTTCCGAATCCGGATTGGAAGTTCCGACCAGCTGGAAAAGGCGATGGCGCACTTCTACTGGCAGAACCTGCTCAACCAGTGTGCGGAACGCACCCTGATGCGCCGCAAGCACCGCCTGCGTGAGGGATATATCCTCTCAACATTAAAAACTGATTTTTATGCCGGGACATACCCGGCCGTAGATCACGAATTCCACATCCGCGGCCGGATGGCGATGGGGGATGCATTTGACGTACAGGTTGTCCGCCGGATGATCGAGCGCCAGCTCCACCTGATGCGCACCGATTGGCGG
>USLQ01000184.1 GCA_900555545.1 uncultured Oscillospiraceae bacterium
CGGAATCATTGCGGATATGGTCTCCGAACAGGATGGTTATGCGGAAATCAGGCGTAATGAGCTGGCGGAAAAGCTGGGGTGTGTCCCCAGTCAGATCAATTATGTAATTGCCTCACGCTTCACGCCGGAACACGGTTATATCGTGGAAAGCCGGCGGGGCGGTGGCGGGTACATCCGTATCACACGTGTCCGGTGCGACGCAGGAACGGCAATGATGCATGTCATCAATTCGATCGGCGATACGATTGAGCTGGCCACTGTCCGGGCCCATCTGGTCAATTTGCACGAGAACGGGCTGATCGATACGAGCGCGGCGAACCTAATGCTGGCGGCCCTTTCGGACGCCTCCCTGCGTGATGTTCCACAGGACCGTCGGGACGCTGTCCGGGCCAGGATTTTTAAAAACATGCTGATTCATTTGAAATAAAGGAGGCGCTGATAATGCTTTGTCAATACTGTGGAAAGCGCGAGGCGACCACGCACATTAAAAAAATCATCAACGGGGAGGCGGCTCAGATTGATCTGTGCCCCTCTTGTGCCGCCCGGCTGGGATATGGCGGGATGTTCCCCGGAATGGGGCTGAGTTTGAGCGATTTCCTCGGTGGATTTCTCGGTGACCGGAGCCGTGAGGAGAGCCGGGGCCAGACGCTGCGCTGCCCTCAGTGCGGCTGCAGCTTTGAGGATATCGCGGAGAGTGGGATGGCAGGCTGCGCGCAGTGCTATCAGACCTTCCGGAGCCGCCTGATGCCGTCCATCGCTCGGATTCACGGTAAGGCGCGCCATGTCGGCAAGGCAGGAGAGTGCGCCGGGGCTCAGGTAAAGGCACGCAGCCGCTTAGACACCCTGCGGGAGGAACTGAACCAGGCGGTATCCGAACAGAATTTTGAGCGCGCGGCCCAGCTGCGCGACGAGATCAAGTCCCTGGAAAGCGAGGCGAACGGCAATGAGTAAGTGGTACTTAACCGATGGAAAAGAGAGCGACGTCGTACTGAGCACACGAATCCGTTTGGCTCGGAATTTGAAGGAATATCCCTTCCCCAACCGCTTGGATGAGAAGGGGAAGCGAGAGGTGGACGCCCATATCCGTGAGGCCATGTTTTCCCTGGGTGGTATCCGGGAGAAGGAGTATCGCTATATCGATATGGAGACGCTCACGCCCTCGCAGGCGATTTCCCTGGCTGAACGCCATGCCGTCAGCCCGGAGTTTGCCTCCGACCGCACAGGCCGTGCGCTCATCTTGAACGAAGACGAGACCGTCAGCCTGATGATCTGCGAGGAGGATCACCTGCGTTTACAGGTTGTCCACGCTGGGCTCGATCTGGAGGGTGCCTATGATATAGCCGACAAATTGGATACCGCGCTCGATGGAAAGCTCGGCTTTGCCTTTGATGAGGAGCTTGGCTATCTGACAGCCTGCCCGACCAATATCGGCACCGGTATGCGGGCGAGTGTGATGCTGCACCTGCCGGCGCTCACCAAGGGCGGGCAGATCGGCCGGTTATCCGCCACGGTGTCCAAGTTGGGCCTCACCATCCGTGGGGCCTACGGGGAGGGCAGCAGCCCACTTGGCGACTTTTACCAGCTGAGCAATCAGGTGACGCTTGGCATCAGTGAGCGTGCCGCCATCGAGAATTTAAAATCCATCACTGTCCAGGTGATCTCTCAGGAGCGCACCGCGCGTGAAGCACTGCGCGGGGAGCTGGAGTTTGAGGACCGTGTCTGGCGGGCCTATGGGACCCTGAAAAATGCCCGCCTGCTCTCCGGCAAGGAGTTTGTCAGTCTGCTCTCCTCTATCCGCCTTGGCGCGTCTATGGGGATTTTGCCCACGGGTGTAACAACAGCCGACGGGTTGCTCTTCTCCATGCAGGCGGCTACCATCAACGCCTCGCAAGGGCGTGAACTCTCGCCGCGGGAACGTGATATCCTGCGCGCCAAGTGTGTACGGGAGCAATTATAATTGGAATATTACCCATTTAAGGAGGTATCTATATGTATAAGTTTACAGGTTTTACGGAGCGTGCCAATGAGGCGCTCAATACCGCGATCGAGACGGCACAGAGCATGGGGCACGCCTATATCGGCAGCGAACATCTGATCATCGGCCTGCTGCGTGATTCCGGCGGCGTCGCCGGAACGGTGTTGGCGCAGTTTGGGGTCAACGCCGGCCAGATCGAATCTTTGATCAAGAGCACGATCGGGATCGGCGCTCCGACCGTTTTGACGCCTAATGATTTTACTCCGCGCAGCAAGAATTTGATTGAGACCTCGATCATGCTGGCGCGTTCCATGGGCCACAGCTATGTGGGTACGGAGCACCTGCTTATGGCGATCCTAAAAGATCCGAGCTCCTGCGCTGTGCAGTTCCTGAATGAGTTGGGAGTCTCGCCGCAGGCGGTGATGGAGGCGATTGAAAACAGTTTGGGAGGTCCCACTGGGGCCGGTGTGTCCGGTTCCTCTGGCGCGTCGGCCAAGGGGAAGAGCTCTACACCGACGCTGGAGCAATTTGGCCGCGATCTGACGGAGATGGCCAAGCAGAATAAGATCGATCCCGTGATCGGGCGTCAGAAGGAGATTGAGCGGGTCATCCAGATCCTCTCGCGCCGGACGAAGAACAACCCCTGCCTGATCGGTGAGCCCGGTGTCGGTAAGACGGCGATTGCGGAGGGATTGGCGCTAAAAATCACAAACGGCGAAGTTCCGGAGTTGCTGAAGAACAAACGGATCATTGCGCTGGATCTGACCGGCATGGTGGCCGGCACCAAGTACCGTGGCGACTTTGAAGAGCGCATCAAGACGGCGCTCGACGAGGTGCGCAAGGCGGGGGATGTAATCCTCTTTATCGATGAGATCCACACGCTGATTGGCGCCGGTTCCGCGGAGGGTGCAGTTGACGCCGCCAATATCCTCAAGCCGTCGCTGGCCCGTGGCGAGATTCAGGTTATCGGTGCCACTACGCTGGACGAATACCGGAAGCACATCGAAAAGGATGCCGCGCTGGAGCGCCGGTTCCAGCCCGTGACAGTCGGCGAGCCCAGTGAGGAGGAGGCTGTGGAGATCCTCAAAGGACTGCGCGATAAGTACGAGGCCCATCATAAGGTCAAGATCACGGATGACGCGATCAATGCCGCGGTGAAGATGTCCGCGCGCTATATTGCGGATCGTTACCTGCCCGATAAGGCGATTGACCTGGTGGATGAGGCGGCATCGCGTGTGAGACTTAACGCCTTTACAGCTCCTCCGGATCTGAAGGCCATGGAGGACCAGCTCAAGAGCCTGTCCGATGAGAAGGCGGCGGCCGTCAACACTCAGGACTTTGAGCGTGCCGCCAAGCTGCGCGATGAGGAGAAATCTCTGAGTGAGAAGCTGGCAGAACAAAAGAAGGCCTGGGAGGAGAAAAACTCCCGTTCGACCGGAGAGGTGACTGCCCGTGAGATCGCGGAGATTGTATCCTCCTGGACGGGAATCCCGGTGGCCAAAATCTCCGAGGAGGAGAGCCAGCGCCTGCTGAACCTGGAGGAGGAACTCCATCGCAGGATCGTCGGGCAGGATGAGGCCGTTCATTCCGATTTCGGCGGCATTGCGGATAAAACGTTCTTTTCCATAGGAAAAGACCACATTGGCATAGGTCATAAACAACAGGGGAATGGAGGTTTTTTCCCGGATGCGTATCACCATCT
>USLQ01000185.1 GCA_900555545.1 uncultured Oscillospiraceae bacterium
CTGCCGGTGGATCCGAACACGGCCGCGTTGGTGGATAAGGGCGGCGTAGAACTGGCCAAGGTGCCGGGGATTGATGAGGCCGCACAGTATATTTTAGATCACTTTCAAATAACCGAATAAGCAGGACGGAGGGAACACCATGCACAAGCGATGGATCAAGGTTCTGGGTGCAGCATTGGCTACGGTATGCGCCGCCAGCCCATTCTGCGCGGCCGCAGAGGACTTCGGCGGAACACTCGACGTCGACGTATCGCCCTATACCGAAACCGCTATCCGAACTGAATTGGAGCAGGACAAGGAGAACCAGCTGGTTCTCGCCTCCACAGCGCAGACCTCGTACCGCATTGTATACCCCAACGGCAACGCCAAACTGATGGCAACCGCCCAGACACTGTCGGACGCCCTCACGGAGATGACGGGCGCCGGATTTGCCTGCGTCTCAGACGCGGAGGCGGAAACGGCGGCGGAAATCGTCATCGGCGGCACAAACCGGACCGCCCCGGCCTTTGACGCCACCCAGGGTACGGACACTTACCGCATTGTGACGGCGGGCGAGAAGCTGTTCATCCAGGGTGTGAGCGACCGCGCCGTCACCTACGGTGTGTATGGCTTTATGGAAGATGACCTCGGCTGCGTCTTTATCAATGGGGCCGAGACCTTTATTCCACATAGCGGCACGGTCAAACTGGCTCCGATCGACCGTACGGAGACGCCCGCCATGCAGTGGCGCAACGTGTACGCCTACGAGACCAAACAGTCCGACGGTTGGTATGAAAAGCTGCGTCTGAACGGGATCGAGGCCGATCCCACCGACGCAGATGACGGTATCAACGAGTACGCCGGGTGGGGTACGTGGTGTCACTCCTACCTGAGCTTTGTGGATCCGGACGAGTATTTTGACGAGCATCCGGAGTACTTTGCTATGAAAGACGGCCAGCGCATCCGGCAGGACCCCGAGTCGGGCCTGGAGACACAGCTGTGCCTGAGCAACCCGGAGGTGCTCGAGATCGTCAAAACCAAATTGGCTCAAATGATCGCCGAACATCCGGAGCGGACGTATTGGGATTTCAGCGCAATGGACAGCTGGAACGTGCAGGGCTGCGAGTGCGATCAGTGCCGGGCGCTCGACGAAGCAGCCGGCAGCGGCATGGGATCCCTGCTCCCCTTCCTCAACGAGCTGGCAAAGGCGTTCCCGGATAAGATCATCTCCACCCTGGCCTATCAGCACACGATCAACCCGCCCACCAACGGAATCGAGGCGGAGGACAACGTGGTGATCAAGCTCTGCTCCATGCCCGGCGATCAGGGTTCTTCCTACTTGCAGGGGGCGACGGAGGGCGCTGCACAATTCCAAAAGCTGGTTCAGGATTGGCACAAAGTGTGTGACAAAATTGTCATCTGGGACTACGTGGTGGATTTTGAACATCTACTGCTCCCATTCCCGAACTTTGCCGTCCAGCAGCAGAACCAGCAGTTCTATGAGGAGAACGGCGTGATCGGCGTGTTCCATCAGGCCTCCCGTGAAAAAGGCGATGAGTTTGCCGAGATGCGCGCATGGGTGCTCTCTCAGATGATGTGGAAAGGTGCTGCAGCAGGCAGTGTAAATAAACTGCTTTCCAAATACATAGCGGCGGCTTACGGCGATGCCGCCGCCGAGATTGCCGAATACGTCAACGCCTTGGCCGCCAACTTCCACGCGGAGCAGGAGCCACTCGGGCTGTATGACGCCCCCTCTGCTCACAAGCGCGGTTACTTGTCCAAAAAGAATATCGCCGCCTATCAGGAAATTTTCGCCCGCGCGGAGGAAAAGGTAGCCACCAATCCCGTGCTGCTCGCACGCGTGCAAAAAGCCAAGATCCCCGTCCTGTACGCTAAGATGACGGAGACCTCCACCGACAGGAGCGGCAAACTGGCCGCCGCAGAGGAATTCTACCGCCTGTGTGAGACGAACGGCATCACACGGATCGACGAGACCAAGACCACGCTGGAGGACTTTCGGACGCAGTTCCCCGCCATGGTCAACGCAATGACCGCCCGCCTGATCGGGATCCCGGCCGGCATTACGGCCGGTGTGCTGTTGATCGCGGCTGCCGCCGCAGGGGTCATTCTCCTGCGCCGCCGCGCCAAGCGGCTGGGCGATGTGATAGACGACTATCGTTCCAACTCATCATATTAACACGTAACAGCAGAGGCCGCAGAAAAATCCGCGGCCTCTGTTTGTTTTTTTGCATCGGCCCCGTTCCGCCCCGTGTTTTTCCAGCCCAATGGGGTTTAAAAGACGCCCGGGATCAGATGGGCCAGACCCAGCCCGGCGGCAAAGGAGGCCGCGTTGGCTACAACTGCATACCCCACCGCCCGGCCTGTGTCCACCCGATTTTGGGAGAACCGTGGCAGCAGATAGACATAGAGTAACGCCTCCCCCACGCAGACGCACACCTCCAGCAGCACGTACGTCCCGGTGGCCGCCCACTCCCCGTTGTAGTAGGCGGAAAGATTCAGCGCCAAATTGAGCAGCACCTGTGTGAGAACATTGACCACCCCGATAAACAGCAGCTGCTTCCGCTCCCGCAGGCCAAAGATCAGCGCGATTACCATCTCCAGCGCAGTGGTGAGGAGGAGGCGCACAGTAAAATTGAGCGCTTCGCCGGAGTGATCATAGCTCTCCTCCGCGGCAATCGGGAGGCCCTCTGCCGGCAGGCTTCCGTACTCCAGACGGATGGTATAATAGCTGTCAAAGGCGTAGGCGGTATAGCTCTGGCTGACGACAAAACGCTCCTCCGCCGGGAAATAGAGCAGCACCTTAAAGGGATCCGGCGGATAGTATCCCCACACAAAGGTGTCCTCCCCCTGGCACACCCAAAACTGGGGCAAAAAATAGTAGCCATCCACATCCTGGTATTGGGCAAACTTTTGCAGCACGTCATATCGAACCGGATCTTCATCATAGGGGGTTGTCTCACTCTCATTGTATGCACTGAGCGGCCCGTTGGACGGCTCCGATGAGAGCAGCGTGGCATAGTAGACCGTATCCGCCTCCACCCCCTCGACCGTAACGGTGACGGAGGGTTTGGGCCCCATATCGGCACTGGCGCTCAGGGGCAGCATCGACACGATCAGAAGACTGCAAAACAGTGCGGGCAACATTCTACGGCGCATCTCAAACACCTCTCTCGATTCCCAAAGCAGCATACTCTTCTTCAGCTTCATTATAGGAGGGTGCGCCCCGCAATGCAACAGATATGACAAAGCTGTAAACAATTGTCATCTTGCCGTCATAAGAAAAAGGAGGGGTTACCCCTCCTTTTATGCCCTGATTTACTTTTTGATCGTCTGTAAATACTGGTTGGCGATATCGGCCATGGAACTCATACGCACCAGTTTCATGAGTGTTTTAAGCTTAAATGGTTTTGCCAGCGCCAGCAGTACGGGCGGGATCTTCTTGCCTCCGAGCGCCATGCGGATCAGGCTCTGGACCTCCGGGCTCTTGAGCAGGGCGCCAGCCCGGTCCTCAATCGAGAAATACCCCTCACGCAGGCCGCCGTCCGTATCAAACCAGTTGCGCACAAAGGACTTACACTCCCCCGGCAGCACGTAGTCCGGGTTCGCCGTCTCCACGCCGTTGATGCGGATCGTGTGCGTGCAGGCCCCGGCCACAGCAGTGGCGG
>USLQ01000186.1 GCA_900555545.1 uncultured Oscillospiraceae bacterium
GTCCGCCGTGAGGTAGCCGCAGAGGACATCGGATATGTACTCTCTACCCCAACCGTGCCAGAGTTTCTTACAGGCAGGGAGTTTTTGAAGTTCTTTATGGACATCAATGAGAAGTCTATCAAAAATCCGAAAAGCATTGACGAGTATTTTGACTATATGAGCATTGAACCGGAGGACAGGGATAAACTGCTCAAGGACTATTCCCACGGTATGAAAAACAAAATGCAAATGCTCATCAACATCATCGCCCAGCCAAATATTCTGCTGCTGGACGAGCCTTTGACATCCCTTGATGTGGTGGTGGCGGAAGAGATGAAACAACTGCTCCGTTCGTTGAAACAAGACCGTATTACCATTTTTTCCACCCATATTATGGATTTGGCGCTTGACCTCTGCGATGAGATCGTGCTGCTCAATCACGGAGAACTGGAGATCGTGGAGAAAACCGATCTGAACAGCCGGGATTTTAAGGATAAGATCATTGCGGCGCTCCGGGAGGAAGGAAATGTATAAGACGCTCAAAATATCTTTTTCCCTGAAAAATACATACCGTGTCAATGGTATCCTGTTTTCCTTAAAGCAGATACCGCTCTTAAAGCGGCTGCTTCCGGCAACGCTGTATCAAGTAAAGGGACTGAAAGTTTTTGCGAATATTTTGTCCGTACTGTGGGAAATCGTATCTGCGTTTCTCGGCAAGTTCCTTTACTTTATCACGATGGTATGCGGTATCGGTATCCTTTATAAAACGCTGCCGGAGAATGAGGTTTTCCTGCATATTCTGCTGATTCTCACGGTAATCGGAAGCTTTGAAAACACGCACCTTTTCAATCCGACAAAGGATAAATATTATGCGATGATTCTTATGCGAATGAACGCACGGGAATATACGCTGGTAAACTATTTTTACTCCATTCTGAAAGTCGTTGTCGGCTTTATGCCATTTACGATTCTGTTCGGTATGGACAGAGGCGTACCTCTGTGGTTTTGTCTGCTCCTGCCCCTTTGCATAGCGGGTATGAAGCTGTTTGCGGCGGCTGTCACCCTGTGGGATTATGAGAAAAGGGGCCTTGGCTACAACGAAAATAAGCTGTCCAAATATGTATGGGGCTGTATCGCCCTTCTTTTAGCCGCCGCCTATGTTCCGCCGGCTTTTGGTTTTGCCGTACCGAAATTGGCGGCAATGATCCTCTTTTTAGCTTGTATTCCGTTGGGAGCAATCGGGCTGAAAAAGGTGCTGACCTTCCGCGATTATTACGCCATTAACAAAGAGTTGCTGGCAGGTTTAACCTATCAGATGGACAGCGCTGCGACGGCGCAGGTTGTAAAAAAGGTCAATGAGAAAAAAATATCCGCAGATACTTCCATTACAAGCAGCCGCAAGGGTTTTGAGTACCTCAATGAACTGTTTATCAAAAGGCACAAAAAGATCCTATGGAACTCCACAAAGAAGATTTCCTATGTGTGCGCTTTCCTTGTCATTGCTGTACTGGCAGGAGTCTATCTGCTGCCCGAAGAAAAAACCGTCATTAACAAAATTGTGATGACTTGGCTTCCGTACTTTGTGTTTATCATGTACGCCATTAACCGTGGCACGAACTTTACACAGGCGCTTTTTATGAACTGCGATCACAGCCTGCTGACCTATTCGTTCTATAAGCAGCCGAGCTTTATCCTGCGGCTGTTTCAGATCCGCCTGCGTGAGATCATGAAAATCAACGCTGTTCCGGCGCTGGTTATTGGTATTGGGCTGGCACTGATCCTGTTTGCCAGCGGCGGGACGGGCAATCCGCTCAACTATGTGGTGCTGATTGTTTCTATCCTGTGTATGAGCCTGTTCTTCTCGATTCATTACCTGACGATTTACTATCTACTCCAGCCTTACAACGCAGGGACGGAGCTGAAAAGCGGCACATACCGGATTGTTTTATCCGTTACCTATGTCGTCTGCTTTGCCCTTATGCGGCTGCGTATGCCGATACTGATATTTGGAATCATGACGATTGTTTTCTGTGTGCTTTACAGCATTGTCGCGAGCATTTTGGTATACCGCCTTGCGCCCAAAACCTTCCGGTTGAGGACGTAAGCGCGGCGGAACATCAATCGAGCAAAAAAGGCGCGGTCCGCTGCAAAAACGGACTGCGCCCTCTTTTTTACTCGATTCACTCAAAGAGCTCCGGCGGGATTTTCCGATCCTTAAAGTAGTACTCCCGGTCATGGTCATTGACCGCCCGGAGCACTTTGCAGGGGTTGCCGACTGCCACGACGTTTGACGGGATATCCTTGGTGACGATGCTCCCTGCGCCGATTACCACGTTATCCCCGATTGTAACGCCGGGAACAATAATGGCCCCGGCCCCGATCCAGCAATTTTTACCGATGTGTACGGGTGCGTTATACTGGTACCCCTGCTCCCGCAGCTCCGGCAAAATCGGATGCCCCGCCGTGGCGACCGTCACATTGGGGCCGAACATCGTGTAATCCCCCACATAGATATGCGTATCGTCCACCAGCGTAAGATTAAAATTCGCATACACGCCCTTGCCAAAATGGACATGGTGGCCGCCCCAGTTGGCACGCAGGGGCGGCTCGATATAGCAGTTCTCCCCGATCTCCGCAAACATCTCGCGCAAAAGCTGATTGGGGTTTTCCATCTCCGATGGGCGCGTGGCGTTAAAATCGCACAGCTTTTCCAGGCAGACGAACTGCTCGCGCATGATCTCCTCATCGTTCGGGTAGTAGAGATATCCACCGTGCATTTTCTCTTTAAAATCCATAAATCATCCGCTCCGTTCTCTTTAACGATTCCGGCACATACGCTGTGCCCGCTTGATGGCATGATGGTAGTCTGGTATAATGATAACAGAATTTCCCGGCATCGTCTTGTACGATTCCGCCGAATTCTATAACAACATTTCCCATTGAGGAACCGTACGGGAGGAAGCAGCCATGGCGTGGCCGGATGGAAAAAACAGGTGCCCGTGGGCAAATCCGAAAAATGAACACTACATCCGCTACCACGATGAAGAGTGGGGCGTACCTGTGCACGACGATCACCATCTGTTTGAGATGCTGATCCTTGAATCCTTTCAGGCGGGGCTCTCCTGGGAGTGCGTGCTCAACAAACGGGAAGCCTTTCGCCGGGCGTTCGACCACTTTGATCTGGACAAGGTGTGCGCCTACGGGCCGGAAAAGCTGGAAGCTCTTGCGCAGGATCGCGGCATCATCCGCAACCGGCTGAAGATCCGCGCCGCCGTGAAAAACGCCCAGATTTTTCGCGAGATTCAGCGGGATTACGGCAGTTTTTCCGCCTATCTCTGGCACTGGACGGGCGGCAAAACGATATTCGAGCGGGGGAAAGCATCCTCTCCCCTCTCCGACGCAATCTCAAACGATCTGAAAAAGCGCGGCATGACGTTTGTGGGCACCACCATCATCTATGCCTATCTTCAGGCGGTGGGGGTAATCAACTCCCATGAGGCGGACTGCTTTCTGGCGCACCGCCCTGCAAAAAACGAAAGCACCAAATAAAAATATTGAAATTTTTTAGAACGTTGAATGGATTCCCCTCCGTCCATCGTATTCATGGTGAAGGCAACCCAAATGATTCCATCTTTATTAAGGAGGGCTTACGATGAAAAAGGCACTGGCAGGGATTT
>USLQ01000187.1 GCA_900555545.1 uncultured Oscillospiraceae bacterium
AAGGAAGTTAAAGAAGAAACCGGCTTGGATGTGACAGCCGATAAGCTGATCGCCGTTCAGGACTGGCGGCTGCACAATGTGCGAAATTACGCTTACGGCGTTATCAAGATATTTGTTTCGTGTCGGAAAACCGGTGGCTCTTTCGCTGAAAATATCGAAACAATGGAAACCGGATATTTTGACCGGGACAAACTGCCGGACAATCTTGCAACGGAAAAGACTACAGCAGAACAAATCCAACTGTGCTTTGACGCATATTACAATGAAAACTGGAAAGCACAGTTTGATTAAAGTAAGGAACTTATAAGCAAATAGAGGATTTACAACCGCTTGAGATACACATTAAAATCTCACTTGCAAACAACTTGATTTTCTTCGGGACTACTGATATAATACAAATGTTCTTATTTGAGGACTACAACTGAATAACATTCTTCACATTAGAGTGAGAGAGACGGCTTTCAGCCGGACAACGCCTGCGGTATGCGAAGAGAAAATACTGCCGCTTCTGAATTGCTTTGAACTGTCGGCAGTCGGGAAAGCGTAAAGGACAGTTTCAACTTTAAATTTCAAAGCCGGTTACATGAATGTAAAGCCAGCACCGCAGGGGATAAATCTATCCTTTTGCGGGGAGTCGGTACACATTTGTGTGCCGGCTTTTTTGTTGCCCGAAAGCCGGCTACAGCGGGAATTATCACCATTGCCGATGAGGACTGCGTTGCTCTCGACGGCAGACTCGGTACAAAACCGAAAGAAGAAAACAGCCTGACAACGCAAAGCGGCGGCACAGCCCACCGGCTGCACCGCCACCTTACATATTTCCTTCGTTATCGCACCTCGGCTAATGGGGAGCCCTCAATTTTTGCCTTAATAGACCTCATCTTTCAAAATGGCTTCAGCTACACGGATTCCATCCACCGCAGCGGAGACGATCCCCCCCGCATAACCGGCGCCCTCCCCACATGGGTACAATCCACGCACGTTTGACTGATAGAATTCGTCGCGCAGCAGGCGTACCGGAGAGGAGGAACGCGATTCCGGCGCTGTGAGCACAGCATCCGGCATGGCAAAGCCTTTGATCTTGCGATCCATCTGCGGCAACGCCTCACGCATCGTGCGCACG
Source organism: uncultured Oscillospiraceae bacterium (assembly GCA_900555545.1). GTDB lineage: Bacteria > Bacillota > Clostridia > Oscillospirales > Acutalibacteraceae > Onthovicinus. Next base: position 1,124 of record USLQ01000187.1, read on the forward strand.
GCCTTCTCCGGCAAAATACGCGTGATATCTCCCATCACCACGCCGGTAGGACAGGTTGGCGCCACTGAACCGAGCTTTGTACTCGGACGGCCATCCAGAAAATCTCCAACAAGCTGGGAGACTGCCGAATAATTTCCGCCCCCCAGGTCAAAAGCCGCACGCTCCATCTGCCGCTGGAGTTCGATTCCCGCGAGTGGGTCCTCACCCGGCAGATCTTCCGGCTCAATCCCTACAAGGATGGCGGAGTTCGCATTGCATCCGTCGCGGGCGTAGTTGCTCATCCCATTGACGACGACTCCCCCCTCCTCCGAAGAGGCGCACACTACCGTACCGCCCGGGCACATACAGAATGTGTAAGCGCCCCGTCCGTGCGGCGGATGACATGCAAGTTTGTAATCCGCCGCACCAAGATCCGGATGGCCTGCAAAGGCACCATACTGTGCCGCATCAATAAAGGATTGGGGATGCTCAATGCGCGCCCCGACGGAAAAAGGCTTACGTACCATGGTAATTTTCTGTTGATAGAGTGTGTGGACGGTATCACGCGAGGAATGACCCGTCGCCAGAACCACGGTATCCGTCTCATAATCCACACTGCGGCCCATTGCATCGGTATAGGTGATCCCATGGACAGCCTTATTTGCGACGATCAGGCGGTCAAACCGGCAGCGGAAACGTACTTCCCCACCGAGATCAATAATTTTATGACGCAGGTTTTTTACCACTTCACCGAGCTTGTCCGTACCGATGTGTGGTTTTCCGTCATATAAGATTTCCTCTGGAGCGCCACAGCGGCAGAACTCTAAAAAGACCTCCCTGCAGCGCGGATCCTTGATCCCGGTTGTCAGCTTACCATCGGAAAAAGTACCGGCGCCGCCCTCTCCAAACTGAACGTTTGACTCCGTGTCGAGAATACGCTCCCTCCAAAATATCTCTACATCCTGGGTACGGCTATCCACATCTCCGCCGCGCTCGAGGATCAGCGGCCTGTATCCCGCCTTGGCCAGAATAAGGCCGGCGAACATACCAGCGGGGCCAAACCCTACCACTACCGGACGGAACTTACTGTTCCTACGGGCTTCCGGTGTCTGATAGACATACTCCTCCGTGCGGAATGCACGCGGTGCGCTGACATGGCGCAGGATCTCGTCCTCATCCCCGTCCACAATAACATCCACACTGTATATCAATCGGATATCATTCTTTTTTCGGGAATCGACAGAGCGTTTGGCAATCCGCAGCTCCCGGATCCTGTTCTCCCGGATATGGAGTGCCTTAGCCGCACTGTATTTTAAATCGTCCGTTCCACGTCCCAGCGGAATTTTGATTTCATTGACTCGTATCATAATGCTTCCCCTATCAAAAAATCAACGGCGCTCTTTCCGCACAGCCTGCCGGATGAAAACGCCCACTCCAGATTGTAGCCCCCACACATGCCGTCCACGTTGAGAATCTCGCCGCAGGCAAAGAGGCCGGCAACCTGACGCGCCATCAAATGGCTATTAAACGCGCTGAGCTTTGCCCCCCCTGCCGTGACCTGTGCCTGCTCAAATCCGCGGACAGATACAATTTGCAGGCGGAACGCTTTGATCTGCCCGGCAATGGAGGGGACTATTTTATGCGGGATAGAATCACAGGTGTTCTCCCCAATCGGAATCCTGCACCGCTTTAACAGATAAAAACCAAGCTGCCTGGGCACAATCCCAGCGAGCAGATCGGCTGTCAACGCTCGCACAGATGCCGCAAAAAATCTACGATCTGTCCCCGCTCCACATCAGGGGCCAAATCAATTGTCAAGAGCGGTTCACAGTGCTTGTCCCGGCCAAGCGCCCGCGTGATCAGGCGCGAGAGCTGCATCACTGCAATTCCCGATACACCGTACTCTGTAAACTGCACCTCGCCGTGTTCGGAAGCAACAGCTTTGCCGTCTATATGTGCAGTAACTACAGCCTTGGCACGTACGCCCTTGAGCGCTTTAAAATCCCGATCAGCTACCTCAAGTCCTGTCAGCGAAGGAAGCGCACGGGTATATGGAATCCCCAGGGATTGCAGCAGCTTGTAGCCATTCCCGTCTGATCCGGTGACCGGATAGGCACACCCCCCACAGGCCATGATGACGGCATCGGCAAAAATTCCTTCATCAAGCAGGAATCTGCCGTCCTTACGCCGAACCGACTCGACCATTGAGCTTGTGCAGATCTGTACACCCAGCCGTTCAGCCTCCCCCCGCAGGGCGTTGAGGATACTGCCCGACTGCATTGAATGTGGATATACACGTCCCGCCTCATCACAGCAGGTCATGATCCCAAGACTCGTAAAAAAGGTACGTGTATCCTCCGTGAGGGCATGAATCACCGATAGTGCGCGCGGTGTGTTATATGCATCGGGGAACAGATTTGTATTTGTCAGATTGCAGCGCCCATTCCCTGTGAGTAACAGTTTTTTCCCGACTCGCGGATTCCGCTCTAAAACGATGACCTCTACGGGCATCCCTGTGAGCTCAATTGCGCGTCCTGCCTCAATCGC
>USLQ01000188.1 GCA_900555545.1 uncultured Oscillospiraceae bacterium
TTATCCTACATCAGGGGGCTTTTTGTCTATTGTCCGTTTTTACTGGTTCGGTTCACAGTGCCCGGCCGTAAATTCAGACAGCTTATGCCTTGTTGATGCAGCCGAAGAGCTCCATCTTCTCCTTGACGGTGTCGCAGATGGCCTGTGCTCCCGGAGCGAGCAGCTTGCGCGGATCGAAGCCCTTGCCCTGCTGATCCTTGCCGGCCTCCACATACGCACGGGTAGCCGCCGCAAAGGAGAGCTGGCACTCCGTGTTGACGTTGATCTTGGAAACGCCCAGGGAGATCGCCTTCTTGATCATGTCGGCCGGGATGCCCGTGCCGCCGTGCAGGACGAGCGGCATATCGCCGACTGCTGCGGAGATCTTCTGCAGTGCGTCAAAGTCCAGCCCCTTCCAGTTGGCCGGATACACACCGTGGATGTTGCCGATACCTGCCGCCAGGAAGTCGACGCCCAGATCCGCAATCTTCTTGCACTCAGCGGGGTCCGCGACCTCACCCATACCGACGACGCCGTCCTCTTCGCCGCCGATGGAGCCAACCTCCGCCTCAATGGACAGGCCGTTCACGTGGGCAGCCTCAACGAGGACCTTCGTCTTCTCGATGTTCTCATCGATCGGATAGTGGGAGCCGTCGAACATGATGGAGGAGAAACCGGCGCGGATGCACTTAAAGCAGCCGTCGAACGTACCGTGATCCAGGTGGATTGCCACCGGAACGGTGATGCCGAGCTCCTCATCCATGGCGCGGACCATCGCGGTGACGGTCTTAAAGCCGGTCATATATTTGCCCGCACCCTCGGAGACGCCGAGGATCACAGGCGCTTTCAATTCCTGCGCGGTGAGCAGGATGGACTTTGTCCACTCCAGATTGTTGATGTTGAACTGACCAACGGCATATTTGCCCTTCTTAGCTTCTACAAGCATATCTCTTGCAGCTACGATCATTTCAATTACCTCCTATTGCGATATGGTTCCGTTTGGACCTTTTTTATTATAGCACGCCCACTATCGTTAGGCAATGTGTATTTTACCCAAAAGCGGCGGGAAGCAGAACATTTACACCGCTCCCAGCCAAGAAACGGACGGATCCCCAGATCCGTCCGTTGAATTGTTTTAAGAGGCGAGTGCTGCATCACTTGCAGCCATAATTGATGCATCTTCCACCGGCACGGTGAGCGTCACGGTATCGCCCACGTCAAAGGTGACCGCCTGCTCGTGATCCGCAACGGATACAGAGTAGTAGATGTCACTGCCTGTAAACTTGATATAGTAATAGGTGTTGCCGCCCTTGACTACCGTCTTGATCTGCTCGATCACGCCGGTGACCTCCTTGGTAGTGGGCTGCTGAGGTGCACTGCCTTCGTCGCCGGCCGTACCGGAGTCCGGCCCGATATCATCGCTGATAGTGGTTTCCGCAATCTCAATACCGTTATTGCGGCACATGTCAAGGTAGTTCGCCGTGACCTCCTCAATCGTGTTCCCGGTCGCCGTAACCGTGGAATACTGCTCCACATTGACAAGCGCGTACATCTTGACTAGATTAGAGGCATCCTTGAGGGACATAAAATACGTGGGCTGCCCACCGACATTCAGCAGCAACGGGAATGTGGCCGAATAGTTGTACTGCTGAACGGCGCCCTGCGCAGACTGCTGGGCCGAGCTCTCCTTTGCGCCAACCTGTGGGTAGAAGGTGGCCTCTTTGGTGCGCTCGTTGATCAGGATAAAGCCAATGATCGACTGGTCACTGGTGATGGAGGTGACGCCGGTGTACATATACACGTCGTCGTTGATGGCGAGGAACCCGTTGTTCTCCGTCGTGACGCGCATATCGCGCTTGCCAAACAGCGTATTGAAGAAGCCGTTCTGGTACTTACCGTAGTAGTTATACTGTTCATTGAGGAGCGTCGGGGAGTAGACACGGTCGATCCAGGAGAGACTGACCCCGTCGTTGCCCATGCCATTACGGACCTCATCCATCGAGTACTCCTTGCTCTCGCCTGTGACGGCATCCGTGATCACGACACCGATGACATCTGTACCGCCGAAGAGACCGATTGTCTTATCCAGCCGGGCTGAAATCCAGTAGGGGTACCCGTTTTCGTCGATCTCAAAGCTCGGCGTATCAAACAGATAGGTCGGGTACTGGAAACGCAGATGACGCTCCAGCAGGCGGTTGAAGTGCTCCGACTGGGAGTATTTGATGCGCTGGCCGTCCTCTATCATGACCACTTTCGCCTGCTGGGAGATACCGTCTACCAGAATATATCCGGGCAGGCCCTCGCTCTGGTTGGTCAGCCAGCGGATGATATCTGCATACTGCATCGTGGTGACAAAAACCGGGCGCCCCTGATAGTTGATCTGGTTGTACCCCTCTTTGTACACGTTGAACTGGGAGACGAGGCCCTCCTCATCCAGGGAGCCCATCTGACGGTCGCCCAGGGCGGCAACCGCATCCGTATCGATAACCGGGACGTTACTGAAATCCGTCTGTGCAATATCCTCGGAGAAATTCCCCTGCTGTACGTCAATGATCTGCGCATAGTCCTTGGCGCGGAAGACGACGGAGGAGACAAGCATGCCCACAAGCATCACAGCTACGATGACCAGACCAATAATGATCGGAACGATCGACTGCCGCTTGGCATAGGGGACATATTCGGGCTTGCGGATCGCCATGGATGTGACAAACGCCGATACACAGTAGATCAGCAGCACCACGATCAGATAGATATAAAAGTCTTTATCTTTCAGATTGATTGCGGGGATCATCACGTAGAAAGCGATGGCCGCGCCGACGATCGTGACCAGCACGTTGATCAAAATCCTCAGCCAGGACTTGGAAGGGACGGCGACTTGCTCTTTCTCGCCGTTCTTTGAACCGAAGTTCACCTTGATGGGTTCCATTTTTTCAACTCCTTCAAATATTGAACATATAACGTAAGCGTCGGACTTCCCCCTCGATGGCGATACTCCCGCTTAAGCTATACCTGTTCATTATACACGAATCAGCCTCAAAACTCAACAGTTGTCATAAAAATCGGCAAAAAGATTTCATGAAATAAAACTTTTTGCCAAAAGAATGGTTGGGTGAATTTTAAAATGCCGCCCAGCCTGTGCTTCCAACGCGGCGGAACGGCATTTTAGAAAACTTACTTGAGGAAACCCTCGATGATGACGTTTTCAGCCTCCTCCTCGGAGAGCCCGAGGGTGCAGAGCTTCATCATCTGGTCGTTATTGATGCGGCCGATCGCCGCCTCATGGACGAGCTGTGCGTCAGCACAGGTTGCCGTGATCTCCGGGATGGAGCGGACAGTGGTGTGATCCATGATGATGGCGTCACACTGGATGTGGGCGCGGCAGCGGGCGTTCCCGTTGGCGCGCATGCAAAAGACCTGTTCCGAATGGTCCCGCGCCACGGCACGGGAAACAATGCGCGCAGATGCGTCCGCCCCGTTCAGATCGACGGTTACATCGCTGTGGGCCTTCTGGTTCCCGTGGGTCATGAGCTTTTCCGTAATGAGCAGCTTGGCGCGGGCATCCAGCCGGGCCGACGTCTCCCGCACGGTGGAGTTGACGCCGCGGATCTGGGTCATCTCCATCTCGCAGCTGGAGTCCTCCTCCATATAGACCTCGGTG
>USLQ01000189.1 GCA_900555545.1 uncultured Oscillospiraceae bacterium
TGCGCCCGGACGCATACGGCCTCAAACAACAGATTGGCATTGTCATGCAGGATGTCGCCGTGTTTGACGAACTGACGGTTCAGGAAAATATCGATTATTTCTGCGGACTGTACGTCCCGGACAAAAAGCGGCGGCGCGCGCTGGTGGAGGAGGCCATCGCCTTTACCGGTCTGGAGTCCCACCGCAAATTCCGCCCCAAAAAGCTCAGCGGCGGCCTGCTGCGCCGCCTGAACATCGCGTGCGGCATCGCGCACAAGCCCAGGCTGATCTTTTTTGACGAGCCGACGGTGGCCGTCGATCCCCCGAGCCGCAACAGCATCCTGGAGGGGATCAAAAAGCTCAACCGGGAGGGCGCGACGGTCGTCTATACTTCCCACTACATGGAGGAAGTGGAACAGCTCTGTTCCCGGATTGTCATCATGGATCAGGGGCGCACAATCGCCTCCGGCACCAAGGAGGAGCTCAAAGCCATGATCGGCGCCAACGAAAAAATCCGGGTGGAACTGCTCAATCCGGATCCACAGTTGGCAGCATCACTCTCCCGCCAACCGTTTGCTCAAAATGCAACTCTGGACGAAAATATCCTCACCATTTACTGCCGCAATGGATCGCACAACCTGTTGGCGGTAATGGACTATTTCCAGGCTCATGCCATCGCATTCGGCAAGGTGTACTCCGAGCCGCCGACACTCAACGACGTATTCCTGGAAATCACCGGGAAACAGCTGCGGGACTGAGGTGAGAACATGTTTGCCAATATCTACAAGCACCGGCTTCTCTGCTCCGTGCGCAGCCTGGATGTGCTGGTGTGGACATGGATCTTCCCCTTCATGCTGGCCACGCTATTCCACTTTGCGTTTGCAAATCTGGACGCTTCCGATACCTTCCAGCCGATCCGGACAGCCGTGATTCACAATACCAGCTACGCGCAGAATGTCCCCTTCCGCGACGCACTTGAATCGCTCGCAGCCGGCGGGGAGCACCAGATGATCGACCTCACCGTGGTGAGCAGCGAACAGGAGGCGGATGATCTGCTAAAGAGCGCGGCGGTCGTCGGATATATTACTCCCGGAGATCCTCCAAAGCTTACCGTACGGGAGTCGGGCCTGGAACAATCCATCCTGCAGTCTTTTTTGGACGCCTACCAGCAGCAGTATGACGCCATGGACAATATCGCCGCCAAGCGGCCGGATGCCGCTGTGCTGTTCCAGGAAATTCAGGGACAGTATACACAGGAGAGCGACCAGACCCGCAATTCGGCGGCCCCCTACTTTTTCGCTATGATCGGGATGGTCTGCCTGTACGCCTGCTTCCAGGGGCTGGTGACAGTCGTCAATATGCAGGCCAATCTATCCCGCCTCGGAGCGCGGGTCAGTCTGGCGCCGGTCAGTAAGATTAAAATGATTTTTTACGACTCACTGGCCGGGCTGACGGTTCACTACCTCTCCTGTTCACTGGTGGTACTGTATATCTGCATGCTGATGAAGATTGACATGCTGCATGATCTGCCGCTAATTCTGATCGTCTGTCTGGCCGGGAGCCTGGTCGGTTACGCACTGGGGACAGCCGTCGGCGCGATCGGCCGCATGAAGGAGAGCGTCAAGTCCGGGATCCTGATTGTATTCAGTCTGACAATGAGTTTCATGGCCGGACTGATGGTGGAGGGGATCAATTATCAGATCCAAACGCACGCGCCGCTCCTCAGCTGGATCAACCCTGCCGCCCGCGTGGCGGATGCATTTTACCGCATCTATTACTACGACACCTACGGACTTTACTTGATCGATCTGGCGATTCTGGTTGCCATGGCCGCGGCGTTGTTCCTGGTGAGCGCCATTCTACTCAGGAGGCGGAAGTATGAAAGCATTTAAAACATGTGTCAAGGTCACCAAGCGCCACCTGCTGATCCTATCGCTCTATCTTGCGATCTTCACCACGATGCTGCTGGTCTTTACAGGCGTTATGTCCTCAAACAGCCCCACGCAGTACGAACCGAGCCAAACAAAAATCGCCCTCATCAACAGGGACGGCGACTCACCTCTCCTGACAGGACTGGGGGACTTCCTCGCCGGAAAAGGCGAATTGATCCCGCTAAAGGACGATGAAACAGCGCTGAAAGATGCCCTTATCTATGGTGAGATCCAATATGCCGTCATCATTCCGGATGGGTTTACAGACGCCTTCCTGGCCGGGGAACCGGTTCAGGCGGAGACCATGGCTGTCAAGATGCAGGCAAGCAGTGTATTCTGCGAACAGTTTGTCAACCAGTATTTTACCGTCGCAGAGATGTATGTCCGGGCGGGGATGGATCACTTTTCCGATCTGTCAACTGTCATGGCCGGCCACGCTGCGGTAGAGCTGAAACACTACACAGACGTACAGGAGGTCAGCTCCTATGTTCACGTGTTTTACGGAATGTTCGGCTATGTAATGACAGCCCTGATGATCCTCTCGACCAGCACGATTATGATGGCATTCAAGCGCCGCCCGGTCCGCCAACGCATCAACTGTTCCCCAGTGCGTCCGGCTTCCGTCAATTTGCAAATCGCCGCATTCCTGGGCCTGACAGCTCTTGCATACACGGCGTTCATGACGCTGATCGCGTTGATCCCCATGATCACCGGGAATCAATTGCCGGGCGGGAAGCAGTTCCTCCTATTGACCGTCAACACAGTCTGCCTGGCCTTCATCAGCCTGAGCATCAGCTTCCTGTGCGGCCTGTTCATCAAAAATGTGACCGTTCAGAATGCAGTGGCCAACTTCACAGCACTGATTCTCTCCTTCCTGGGTGGAATCTTCGTCCCGACCTCTCTGCTCAGCGAGCAGGTCCTCACCGTTTCCAAGTTCACACCGCTGTACTGGTACGCAAATGCAATCGAGCAGATTACGGAGCTGACTGATTTTTCATCCGCCTCACTCGGCCCCGTATTTGCCTCCATGGCGATTGAGCTGGCTTTTGCCGCAGTTTTCCTGCTGTTGGCGCTTTGGATCACCCGCCAGCGCAAACACACAAGACATGTCCTAAAAACAAAAACCCCCTGAGCAAAAAAGGAACCGGAGGAACAGATAATTGCTGCTCCTCCGGTTGCAAATTTATTGATGGATCAATCCAATTCGCCGCTATTTTGATCCACGGCGATCATCGCCCGGCAGATATCCTGCGGCGTAATTCCCACCGGCATGCTGCCCATGACGTCCCCACGGTCGCAGGCGATCTCGGCAGCAGGCATCAGCAGTTCCGCATCCGGCGCATCCAGGCCGAGCTGGTGCAGTGTCACCGGGAGCCCCACACGCCGGTGAAAAGCGCGGACTCTTCCAAATTCCTCCCTATTCCCCTCCAGCCAAAGCTGAACGAGCGTGCCGAAGGCGACCTTTTCCCCATGCATGACCGTTTGGCACGCCGGGATCGCGGACAGGCCGTTGTTCACCGCGTGGGCGATGGAAAGTCCGCCGCTCTCAAAGCCGATGCCGCTGAGATAGATGTTGGCCTCCACGACATTTTCCAGCGCCGGTGTAACGCGCTTTTCCTGTGCGGCGCAGTAGGCGGCATATCCGTCCCTGAACAGGGTATCCCTGCAAGCAGCCGCCAGGGAGAGCGCCGCCAAGGAACAGCGG
>USLQ01000190.1 GCA_900555545.1 uncultured Oscillospiraceae bacterium
CCATTCAGATTGAAACGGCGGCGATGTACGAGCTGGCGCAAAAATAGTTGTTTAGTCTGATCAAAACGGCCGCGGGGCATGGTTTCGCTCCGGCGGCCGTTTGCTGTATGTCAAAAGATATACTTAAAACCTATGGCACTTCATTTGATATAGGCATTTGCACATAGGAGCGAATGGGCGTATAATAGAGATAGATTAGGGGACCGGCGCATCGGCTGCTCCCCTCCGGTGGGCCCTCTGCCGGGTTTTAAGCAATAGTGGAGGAGGCACGGTGATGAAAATCATCGAAAATCAGCAATTTGATCAGGAACGCGCGCTGTACGGCAGCCGCGATATCTATTTGAAAAACTGCGCTTTTGACGGCCCCGCAGATGGCGAAAGTGCGCTCAAGGAGAGCAGCAATATCCGGCTGGATCATGTCTTTTGCAATCTGAGATATCCCTTTTGGCATGACCGGACAATAACAATCACGGATTCCGAGATGACAGAGCTCTGCCGGGCGGCGATTTGGTATTCCCAGGATATCGCAATAAGCGGAACAAAGCTTCATGGGATCAAGGCGCTGCGGGAGTGCAGTGACGTGGTGATGGAGGACTGCGATATCTGTTCTCCGGAGTTTGGCTGGTCGGTGCGGAATATTGAGATGCGCCGCTGCACGGCGGAGAGTGAATACTTTATGCTGCGGTCGGAGAACCTGCGCTTTTCCGAGGTGCGGTTTCAGGGGAAGTACTCCTTCCAGTACATTGAGCAGGCAGTCTTTGACCACTGTAACTTTGACACCAAGGACGCCTTTTGGCACGCGAAAGATGTCACGGTGCGCGACAGCGTGATAAATGGCGAATATCTGGCCTGGTATTCCGACGGCCTGACGCTGATTAACTGCCGCATCACCGGGACGCAGCCCTTTTGCTACTGCAAAAATTTAAAGCTGGTCAACTGCGAGATGATCGATACGGACCTCTGCTTTGAAAAATCCGCGGTGGAGGCCACCATCACAACACCGGTGGCAAGCATCAAGAATCCGGCGGCGGGGCACATTCGCGTGCCTGCCGTGGGGGCGGTGATCCGGGACGATGAGAATGCTGCGGGCGAAGTCCTGATTCAGGGGAAACATACGGGATCGCCGGGCGTGTGTGCATAGCTTGGTAGGTGGCTAACAGTTGAGCGGCCGGCAGACGGCCGCTGCTTTTATTGAACAAGGAGTCGTGGTATGTCAAAAAGGAATTCCCATTCTGCCTCCGGCGGTCTGATGCGGACGTTGCTGCTCCTGTCCGTCCCAACGATTATCGAAGAAGTGCTCGCGACACTGCTGCAATATGTGGATACGGCAATGGTGGGCCGGCTGGGGGAACAGGCCACAGCGTCGGTGAGTATCACCACGAACGTGACCTGGCTGATCAACAGCGTGCCCAGTGCGATCGGCACGGCGATCCTCGTGCTGATCGCCAAAGCGGCGGGCGCGGGGGATCGGGACCGGGTAAAAAGGTTGTCACAGCAGGCGCTCTTTCTGGCAGTCGGATCGGGTGGCGTACTCGGGGTGGTGTCGATCGTGCTCAGCCCCTACATCCCTGTGTGGATGGGGGCGGAACCGGCGATCTGCGGTACGGCCTCCCAATATTTTTTTATTATCAGCCTGCCGCTTGTTTTCCGGTCGGTGAGCACCGTGATGGGCGCTGCATTGCGCGCAGTTCAAAATACCAAGACACCCATGGCGATCAGCGTTGCCGCAAACGGCTTAAATATTGTACTCAATTACTGGATGATCTATCAATTGAGGCTCGGCGTAGCCGGGGCCGCGATTGCCTCGGCGGTTTCGTATACGCTCTCCGGAATCCTGATGTTCACCGCGTGCCGCCGCAACGAGTGGCTGTGTTGGCGGTGGCGGGAATTTGCCGTAGCACCCCGGCTGCTGCGGGAGTGTGCCGCTGTCGGTACGCCGGTATTGGGCAGCAGCGTGATCTCCTGCCTGGGGTACGTGGTATTTGCCAGTTTGGTCTCCGGGATGGGGACTACGGTATTTGCGGCGCACTCCATCGCTGTCACGGCGGAGACGATCTTTTATGTGCCGGGGTATGGGCTGCGGTCCGCAGCCTCTACGCTGATCGGCAATGCCCGCGGAGAGGGCGATGGTGCAAAACTGCGCGCGGTAGGGAAGTTGAGCGTAATGCTCACAGTCGGGATCATGTGCGTCAGCGGCGCGGTGCTGTACGCCGGAGCGCGGCCACTGATGAGCCTTTTTACTCCCAGTGAACCGGTGGTACAGCTGGGGGCACAGATGCTGCGCCTGGTAGCAGTGTCGGAACCGTTTTTTGGATTGATGGTTGTGCTGGAGGGGATTTTTTACGGTCTGGGGCGCACACGCTACTCCTTCCTGGTGGAGACGGTTGGGATGTGGGGAGTTCGGATCCTGTTTACCTGCCTGTGCGTGCGGGTCTGGGGATTTGGCCTGCGCGCCGTGTGGTACTGCATGATCGCGGACAACGTGTGCAAGGCGGTGCTGTTTGCTGTGCCGTTCCTGCGGAAAAAGGGCCGGGACAGGCTGTTGCGGGTAGAGGTAAAAGAGCCATGAAAAAACGGGGGCGCCGGAATTTTACTTCCGGCGCCCCGCGCTATATTTTTCATTAGTCTTCCAGATCGGCGTTGCGGCCGCAGCACTTCTTGTACTTTTTGCCGCTGCCGCACGGGCACGGATCGTTGCGGCCGACCTTTTTGGTCTTGCGGACGGTGCGGTTTTTCTCGGAGCCGTCCGTCGCACCGGACTCGGAGGTCGGCTTGGCGACCTGCTCGCGCTTGACATCCTCCTGGCGGCGGATGCGTACGGTGAGCATCTGGCGCACCGTGTCCTCGCGGATGGAGGCGGTCATCTCGTCAAACATGTCGTAACCCTCCATCCGGTAGGCGACGACGGGATCCTGCTGGCCATAGGCGCGCAGGCCGATCCCCTGTTTGAGCTCCTCCATGGCGTCGATGTGGTCCATCCACTTCATATCCACGTTACGCAGCAGGATCATGCGCTCGAGCTCGCGCATCAGCGGCGCGCCGAACTCCTTCTCGCGGTTCTCGTACACCAGATGGCCGTAATCCTTGACCTGCTGGCGGATCTTTTCGCGGTCCAACTCGCCGTCGCGGAAGTCCTCCTGCTTGGTCAGCCAACCCAGGAAGCGCTCACGGAAGCCATCCACGTTCCAGTCGGCCTTCTCGAGCTTCTCCGGGAAGTAGAAATCTATGGACTCATCGATCAGCTCGTCCATCATGTTCAGGATGATCCCGCGCAGATCCTCGCCGTTAAGTACCTGATCGCGCTGGCCGTACATGATCTCGCGCTGCTTGTTCATCACGTCGTCGTACTGAAGGACATTTTTACGGATGGCGAAGTTGCGGGCCTCGACCTTCTTCTGCGCGCTCTCAATGGATTTGGTGAGCATGCGGGTGGTGATCGGGGTGTCGTCATCCACATTCATGGTGTTCATCAGGTTGGTCATGCGCTCGCCGCCAAACCGGTGGAGCAGGTCATCCTCCAGGGAGAGGAAGAAGCGGCTTTCGCCGGGATCGCCCTGACGGCCGGAACGGCCGCGCAGCTGGTTAT
>USLQ01000191.1 GCA_900555545.1 uncultured Oscillospiraceae bacterium
GGTGAAATCGCCGAGGATATCACCTACTACTTCGTCCAGTCGGAGCAGACGCCATCTGCCGTATCGCTGGGCGTATTGGTGGATGTAGACTACACCATCCGGCAGGCAGGCGGTTTTATCATCCAGTTGATGCCCGGCGCATCGGAGGAAGTACTCAATTATCTGGAAAACAAACTGAGTGGGTTGGATAGCCTGACAAACCTTTACGAGCAGGGACACACCCCGGAATCGCTTGCTGATTTATTGTTTGCGGAGATCGGCTATGAGGAGTTGGATCGTACGCCGGTATGCTTCCACTGTGACTGTTCACTGGAGCGCGCCAAACGCGTATTGATTTCCATGGGATATGATGAACTGACCCATCTCCGCCAGGAAGATCATTCGGCGGAGTTACACTGCCAGTTCTGCAACCGGGAATACCACTTTGATGAGGCGGAACTGGAGGATCTGATTGCACAGGCATCCAAACACCAAAAGAAGTAATACAAGATTCGTGAATATATGAGACAACGACCGGCCCGGAAAACCAGAACTGGTTTTCCGGGCCGGTTTCTCTATCATTCAGATTAAAATCCTTATCATTCGCCCCGTTGATCGATTGGGGAAATTGTAAAGGTATAGGCGTACTGCTGCCCGCCGTGCAGAATATACGGCTCGCGCACGTGCGCATCGCCCGGCATATCACCGCCCACCCCCAACTGAGCCAAATCAAAGTTGAAGGTAGTGATATCGCTGTGCTTTAACTCGTGGATATGCGTGGCCTTCTCCAGTGCGTCCTGCGTATAGTGCCACGCGGAAAATTGCAGCGGCACGCCGCTCTCCGCTGTGAATCTCAGGCCCTGGCCCTCGCTGTCCGTCAGCTCCACATAGCGTACATCCGTACGGTTGGCGTTCTCCTGTGGGCGCATGTAGTGATGCTCCAGATCCGCCACCGTAGCGGTGTGCAGCGTGATCTTGCCGCCGGTCTTCCGGTCGCAGTACGTCTCCTGCGGACCGCGGCCATACCATTTAACCTGATCGAGTGCGCGAATGAGCCCCATTTGGGTACCAAATCGCAGCAGAATATGATTCGGTGTACCGGCATGGCTGACCTGAAGCGTACCATCCGGGAATACAACATACTCAGAGGAGACATTCCGCATGCCGCTAACGGACCAATTGACGGAAATTACTGCCGCACCGTTCCGCTCCGTGACAGCACTTACACGCCCCTTAGCGGAGTGCGTCGCCCGCTGCCAGGCATAATAGGGGTGCATCGGGATCAGATAGGGCACAAAATTCAAATTGGAAAAATCATTATCAATCATTGCGCGGAAGTAGTTGGGACGCAACGGACTGCACAGCATCTCACGCCCGCCATAGACGAGCGAGACAATCTGCCCACCGGACACATGCACAGAGAAATCCGCCCCCTGTACCGCCACATCATCACCCGTACGGGAGACACGAACCGCCTCACCCCTATGCACTGCCGGGGCGGACACAGCCTCCCTCAGCACAAACTGATCCCATGCCTGTTCATAGCCCTTCTGACACCACGGCTTATCGAATTTATTGAGAGCGGAAACGGTGAGAATGCACTCCTTACCCGGGACCATTTTCTCCTCGGAATAGGGGATCACCACATCAGTCTCCGACAGTGGGGAGACTTTCAGATCGGGCAGCACCCCGCTCTCGACTTGCCGCCCCTCCACCTCGAGCGTCCACTTCAGTTCAAAGTCAGACAGATCCGTGAACAGGTGCTTATTGCGAACCGTATAGAGATGCTTTTCGCGGTCCTTTTCGATAATTTTAATCTCCGCATAGACCTTTTTTACCTCATAATAGGAGGGGTGCGGCTTTCGGTCAGCTGCGATAATGCCATTGGCGCAGAAGTAGGTGTTACTGCCCGTCATGGCCGTGACGTTCGGCAACTGTAACGGATGGCGCGGCTCACCCTTTTCAAAATCCGTACCATAGAGCCAATGATCGCCGTCCTCTGTCTTTAGGCGCAGGGACTGATCGACAAAATCCCAGATATAACCGCCGCACATATGGTCATACGCCTCAAAGGCATCCATATACTCCTGGAAATTGCCCAAGCTATTCTCCATGGCGTGTGCGTACTCACACAAAATGACCGGCTTGGTATACCCCTCCTTGGGGATGGGCTTAGAGTCCGCCGCCAAACGGTTTGCGATATTGTCGTAGAACGTGATGGTGATGGGCTCCTTTTTGCAGAGCTTCTCCATCGTATCTGCCAAAGGATACATCCGGGAGATCACGTCTGTCTTCGTCAGGTCAAAGTCGCCCTCGTAGTGGAAGGGACGCGTGTTGTCAAGCTTCAGCGCGGCCTGTTTCATCTTCATGAAGTTGTCGCCGTCTCCCGCCTCGTTCCCCAGGGACCACATGAACACACACGCATGGTTGCGATCGCGCAAGACCATGCGCTCCATCTTATCCACAGCCATACCCGTCCACATAGGATTGCTGCCTGGAACGCCCTTTCGGCGGACGCCATGGCTCTCCAGGTCGCACTCATCCATCACGTAAAAACCGTACTCGTCGCACAGTTCGTAAAAGAATGGGTCATCCGGATAGTGGGAGGTGCGGATAGAGTTAATATTGGCCCGCTTCATCAGCTGCAAGTCCTGATAATAGCGCTCACGGGGAACCGCCCAGCCGTGATCCGGGTCAAAGTCGTGCCGGTTGACGCCGCGGATCAGCAGAGGCCGGCCGTTAAACAGGATCCGATCCCCCACAATCTCCACCTTTTTGAACCCGAAGCGGATCGCCTTATAGGTGACATTCCCGCCCGCAGTGCGAAGGGTCAGCAGCAACGTGTAAAGATTGGGTGCCTCAGCAGACCATTTGAGCGGATCTTTCACCACGCCGGAGAGTTCCGCCACAGCAGTACCCTCCGCCCCGACAGTCAGGTCGCTTTCTCCGAGCAGCACCTTCTGCCCATCCTGATCTATGATCTCAGCTTTCACATGCACCTGCTCCGGCTGCTGTGTATAGTTGCGGATTGTGGCCTCAACCTTCGTATCGCTGTCGCGGTATACATCATCCAGATCGGTCGTGACAAAGAAATCGCGCAGGCACACCTTCTCCTCACAGAAGAGATAGACCTCACGGTAGATACCGCACAGCCACCACATGTCCTGATCCTCCAGATACGTCGCGTCGCTGTACCGGTAGACGCGCGCACAGACCAGATTCTCGCCGCTGTGCAGATACTTGGTCACATCAAACTCATGCGGCGTCATGGAACCCTGAGAATAGCCCACATACTCACCGTTGACATAGACCTCCAGCGCAGATTTCACCGCGCCAAAATGCAAAAAGACCTCTCTGCCTTCAAAGGACTCCGGCAGCGTAAAGGTACGGCGATAGTGGCCAATCTCCTGCATGGTGTGGTCAATAGTCGGGATTTTCCCCTTGGCGCGCGAGATCGCGCGCGGGAACGTGCTGGCATAGTAATAGGGCACACTGCCTGTCTTTTCCGTCTGCCAGACGGAGGGAACGGGAATGGTGCGCCAGGATGTATCGTCAAAGTCCGTGCGGTAAAAATCTGCGGGTTCACCTGTA
>USLQ01000192.1 GCA_900555545.1 uncultured Oscillospiraceae bacterium
GGGATTTGGCGTGCGTTGTCATTACCGAGGGTGCTCCGCTCGACGAGGCCGCCCGAACGCGGGCGGAGCAGCAGGGCGTGACCATCTATACTACGGACCGCAGTACCTACGACTGCGCGGCGGCCATCAGCGGGCTGGGGCTATGAGGTATCGGTACGACTTTCATCTACACTCCTGCCTCTCCCCTTGCGGGGACAATGATATGACTCCCTACAACTTGGTGAATATGGCCAAGGTCATGGGGCTGGATGCCATTGCGCTCACGGATCACAACACCTGCCTCAACTGCCCCGCCGCTGTGAAAGCCGGGAAAGAGGCGGGGGTCCTTGTCCTGCCGGGGATGGAGCTGTGCGTCAGTGAGGAGGCGCACATCGTCTGCCTGTTCGGGGAGACGGAGGCGGCGCTTGAATTCTCGCGGTACGTGGAGGGGCGTCTCCCAGACATCCCCAACCGGCCCGAGATCTTCGGTGAGCAGCGCATCATGGATGGTGAGGACCGTGTCACCGGCCAGTATGATAAGCTGCTGCTCACGGCAGCGGAGATCAGCGTGGAGGAGGTACATGCACTGGTGACCTCCTATGGCGGCATTTGCTATCCGGCGCACATCGACCGGGACTCATACAGCGTGATTTCCGCGCTGGGATTTTTTTCGGATACGTGGGGATTCCCGGCGGCGGAACTGACGCGTGACGCCGATGAAGAGGCCTACCGGACGCGCTATCCGGCACTGGCTGGGTTGCCCATCGTCCGCAGCTCGGACGCCCACTATCTGGAGCATATCGGATGTGCAGGGGATGAAATGACACTAAAGTGTCTCAAATGGGAATGTATTGTGGAGGCTTTGACAAAAAATTAATAATCTTTTTAGGAAAATCGTAAAATCCGTTCGGGAATCATGGATTTTTCGACGCCGTTCTGCTATAATTAAGGAATATTCGGGCTTGCCCGTCTATACAGGGAGGAAAAATATATGCTCAAAAAAATAAGCAAAATCCCCTTTCAAGGTACAAAGGCACAGGAGCAGGAGCTCAAGGGGATCATTGAGGAGAGCAAGCATGACAAGAGCCTCTTGATGCATGTCATGCAGGAGGCACAGCGCATCTACGGATATCTGCCGTTTGAGGTGCAGGTCATGATCGCCGAGGGGATGGGCGTTCCGCTGGAAAAGGTATATGGCGTTTCCACATTCTATGCACAGTTTGCCCTCTCGCCCAAGGGGAAGTACGACATCTCCGTCTGCCTGGGCACGGCCTGCTACGTCAAGGGCGCGCAGGAGGTACTCGACCGTGTGTGTGAAAAGCTCGGTATCGAGCCGGAGGAGTGCACGCAGGATGCGGCGTTCTCCGTGACGGCTTGCCGCTGTGTCGGCGCGTGCGGCCTTGCGCCTGTCCTGATGGTCAACGGCGAGGTGTACGGCAAGGTGACCGTGGACGATGTGGACACGATTTTGGATAAATATCTGGCGGAGGCGTAAGCGATGCGCGAGTTGTCGCTGAACGTGCTTGATATTGTGCAAAACTCCGTTTCCGCCGGGGCGTCGCTCATTGAGATCGGCGTCACGGAGTCGGCGGAGGCGGTGATGACCATCCGGATTTCAGACAACGGCTGTGGGATGGATGCGCAGCAGCTGCGGTCGGTGGCCGATCCCTTTTACACCACGCGCACCACGCGCAAGGTGGGCATGGGGATCCCTCTCTACCGCATGGCGGCGGAGCAGACCGGTGGCAGCCTCCAGATCGAATCACAGAAGGGGGCGGGGACGTGCGTGACAGCCACGTTCCACACGGACAGTATCGACTGCGCCCCGCTGGGGGATATGGCATCCACCATGTGTGTGCTCATCGGCGCGAACGAATCGGTTGACTTTGTCTACACCCATGAGACGCCGCAGGGATCCTTTACCTTGGATACCCGTGCGCTGCGCGAGATGATGCAGGGGGTTCCCCTGAGCGAGCCGGAGGTTTTAAATTGGATCCGGGATTATATTAGAGAACAGACAGAAACGATAGGCGGAGGTGCTCTGAGTTTTGAAAACGATTGAAGAATTGATGGCGATCAAGAATAAGACGCTCGAGAAGATGACGGTGCGCGAGGATCAGTCCAGCTTTACGCGCGTGGTCGTCGGTATGGCGACGTGCGGTATTGCGGCCGGCGCGCGCCCGGTGATGAACGCTTTTGTGGATGAGATCGAAAAGCGCCACCTGCAGAATGTGACCGTCTCCCAGACGGGGTGCATCGGTATGTGTCAGTTTGAACCGATTGTCGAGGTCTTTGAGCCCGGCAAGGAAAAGGTTACATACGTCCTCATGAACGAGGAAAAGGCGAGAAAAGTAGTGGTCGACCACCTCGTGAACGGCGTGCCCGTCAAAGAGTATACCGTCGGCGCTGCGACCAAATAAGCGAGGAGGTAAAAATATATGTATCGTTCCCATGTGCTCGTTTGCGGCGGTACCGGCTGTACCTCCTCAAACAGCGGCGAAATCCTTGCGGAGCTTGAAAAAGAGCTCAAGGAAAAAGGGCTGGAAAACGAAGTGAAGGTCGTGCGGACCGGCTGCTTTGGCCTGTGCGCCCTCGGTCCGATCATGGTCATCTATCCGGAGGGCTGCTTTTACAGCGAGGTCAAGGTGGAGGATGTACCGGAGATCGTGGAGGAGCATCTGCTCAAGGGCCGCATCGTCAAGCGCCTGCTGTGCGACGACGCCAAACACGACGCGGACGGCGACCACATCAAGACACTCAACGAGACCGCGTTTTATAGCAAGCAGGAGCGTGTCGCGCTGCGCAACTGCGGCGTGATCGATCCCGAGCAGATTGATGAGTACATCGCGTTTGACGGCTATCAGGCGCTGGCCAAGTGCCTGACCGAATACACCCCGCAGCAGGTGATCGATGTGGTCACCAAGTCCGGCCTGCGCGGCCGCGGCGGCGGCGGATTCCCCACGGGCAAAAAGTGGAGCCTTGGCGCGATGAACCAGGCGGATCAGAAATACGTCGTGTGCAATGCGGACGAGGGCGACCCCGGCGCATTCATGGATCGCTCCATTCTGGAGGGCGATCCCCACTGTATTATTGAGGCCATGGAGATCTGTGGTTACGCCATCGGCGCCACGGAGGGCTATGTCTACGTCCGCGCGGAGTACCCGATCGCCGTCCAGCGCCTTCAGATCGCCATCAAGCAGGCCAAGGAGTACGGCCTGCTGGGCAAGAATATCTTTGGCACGGACTTCTGCTTTGACCTGCACATTCGGCTGGGCGCCGGCGCCTTCGTCTGCGGCGAGGAAACCGCGCTGATGACCTCCATCGAGGGCAACCGCGGTGAGCCGCGCCCGAGGCCCCCATACCCGGCGGTCAAGGGTCTGTTTGGCAAGCCTACTACGGAGAATAACGTGGAGACATTTGCCAATATCCCGCAGATCATCCTTCGGGGTGCGGACTGGTTTGCCTCCTACGGCACCGAGGGCTCCAAGGGCACCAAGGTGTTCGCTCTGGGCGGCAAGATCAAGAATACAGGCCTGGTGGAGATCCCCATGGGTACCACCCTGCGCGAGATCGTGGAGGACATCGG
>USLQ01000193.1 GCA_900555545.1 uncultured Oscillospiraceae bacterium
GACCTCCTTTTAAAAAATATTTTAACCGTTTTATGTTTATCAAACGCTAAACAGCTGTTTCAGAATTGTTATTTTTGATGCGCCTGAGCTGTCTGGTGGCGTGGGCGATCATATACACGGCCATCCCGACTACGATCGCACACACTGCGGCCCCGGTTGTGCCGATCATGACCTGCCGGAAATTCTCCGGATTCTCCCCGCTGTCAAACTGCGTGAGCATGGCGGTCTCAAGCGCTAGCATGGAGACGAGCGCCGCCGCCAGATTGACCACCTTGGCCGCAGAGAGGACGGGGCTGTCATATTTGCGGTATTTAAACACGTTGACAACCGCCGTGATCGTGGCGCAAAACGCATACAGCGCCATAATATAGATCAGCATTCCGGCGTATTCAAAGCCCTCGTTATCCTGCAGGACGAGCACCACTACGCCGGCAAGCGCCATATTCATCGGCAGCAAAATCGCACCGCACAGGCGGCAGCGCCTCCATTCGGCGGCGCGGTGGCGCCCCACGCCCTGCCGGCTGACATACCGCAGCAGCAAAAAACGCATCACGGACAGGAACACATAGTACGCGGCCAGCGTACCGGACCACACGGAGCGGTAATAGATCCCGGAGCCGAGATTCATGGCGGCATAGAGCAGGTTAACCCCCAGTGAGAGATAGAGCGAGACACGCACTTTAAACGGGATGTCCGTCAGATAGCGGCGGATATACCGGTTCTGATAGAGGCGCGCACGGATCCCGCTGCGCAGGAGCTGAACCACCTGCGCGCAGAGGATCACCAGCGCATACGCCGATATGATATATAGCGGATAGGCAATCCACTCCGAATCATGGCCGAACCCGAACACATAGACCATGGATCCGATCAGGACCGGGATGCTCAAAAGCACCACGGCCGTGCCGGGGAACAACAGCCTATACAGGATCCGTTTGAACCGCTCCATCACTTTCCCTCCTGAGTCTGACCGTAAACGTACTGCCCACGCCGACCTGGCTCTCCACGCCGATATCGCCGCCCGTGATATCGATCACACGTTTGACCAGCGCCAGCCCCAGTCCGTTGCCCTGCGACGCGTGGGAGGGGTCGCCCTGGTAAAATTTTTCAAAGATATGGCGGCCAACCTCTTCGCTGATCCCGCAGCCGGTATCCGAAATCCGTACGACGGCAAATTTCCCTTCCGTCTTCAGGGAAAGGCTGATTTTCCCCTCCGGCTGTGTAAACTTGATCGCATTGGAGAAAAGATTGTTCCACACGAGAGACAGCAGCTCCGGATCTGAGCGGACCGTGACCTCTTCCGCGATATCTGTCTCGATCTCCAGGCGCTTCTCCTCCCACGCGCCCTCAAACGCAAGCAGGCACTCACACAGCTGCTCCCCCAGATCATACGCCTGTGCGGCGGGGAAGATCTGCTGATTTTCCAGCTTGTTCAGCTTGAGGATGTTCGTGATCAGATTGGCCAGCCGGCGGGATGCCTCGGCGATCGCGTCGGCATACTCCTTCCGCTTCTCCTCCGGGAGGTTCGGCTGCGCGAGCATGGCGGCGTAATTCTGCATCACGGCGAGCGGCGTCTTCAGCTCGTGCGACACATTGGCGATAAAATCCGTGCGCAGCGTCTCCATCCCGGAGAGCTCCTCCGCCATCCGGTTGAAATAGTCGATGACGATATTGAAATCGCCCATGGTGTCGATTCCCCTGGGCGGCTGCACCCGTGCGGAAAGATCGCCCTGCATGATCTTCTCCGCCGCCGATACGATCCGCTTAACCGGCCTGTCCACCATCCATTTGCGCCGGAACTCATCGATCACCGTACATAGGAGGCTCAGGAAGAGGACGTTGGCAAATGTTATCTTTGCGGCGCGCTCGATCTCGGCCTGCGTCAGCACGAGCCCGGCTGCGGCTGTCAGTTCATTTAAAAAGAGGACCATGCAACAGCTGATCACAAAGGACATCAGCAGGAAAAACATAAAATACCGCCGCACGGCGAGCAGAATTTTCTTCTGCCTTGCCTTTTTCATTTGAGCACCGCCTTGTAGCCGAGCCCGTGGACGGTGACGATCTCAAAGTCATCACAGCCGGAGAATTTATCGCGCAGCTTGGTCATGTACACATCCACTGTCCGGGGGCCGGAATTCGACGAGCTGTCCCAGAACTCATCCATCAGCTGGGAACGGGTGAACGTCTTTTTCGGATAGGAGAGCAGCTTGTAAAGCAGGTTGAATTCCCGTACCGTCAGCGGGACCTCCTCCCCGTTCAGGTATGCCGTGTGCTCCTCCGCATCGAGCGTCAGCCCGCCGGCCGTCAGCTTTTTGCTCGCGGCGATCTTCGCCCTGCGCAGCAGCGCACCGATGCGCAGGAGCAGTTCCTCAAGATCTACCGGCTTGACCATGTAGTCGTCGATTCCCGCCCGGAACCCCCGCTGCTTGGCGGCAAAATCATCCCGCGCCGTCATAAAGAGGATCGGGATCTCCTGATTAAGCTCCCGTAACGTGCGGGCAAACTCAAACCCGTCCACGCCGGGCATCATGATATCCGAAATAATCAGGTCAAACAGGTTCCCGTACATCGCGTCGTAAGCCGTATTCGCATCCGGGCAGCCGACCACCTCGTATCCGGTCTGTTCCAGGTAAGAACAGACGGTGCGATTCAGTTCGCGGTCATCCTCCACCACAAGTATTTTAAACATTCCCCTGCGCCTCCCTCGTGCCGTTTGGATTGATTATATCATAGAAATGTTAAAGTTTTGTTTGCGTTTTGGACTTTTCGCCGTTCCGGGATAAAAATAAAGCCTGTACGCTGTAAAACGTACAGGCCTGTCTTACGATTCAGTGCCGCGTGCGGCGTCTACTCGGGCGTTTGCCGCCGCGATGCGCGCTTCGGCCTCCGCAAGCTCTTCCGCGCGTCCGGACTGCTCGGCTGCCCGATGGGCGGCGGGGCTGCTCTTGGCCTTGGCCTCTGCAAAGTTTGCCCGGCTCTCCGCCTTTACGGCCCCAAATTTAGCCCGGTCAACGGCGTGCTGGGCCTTTGCACTCTCCTTCATATCGCGAAAGGCATTTTTAAAAAAATCAGACATCTGCGTTCACCTCATTTATTTTTTCACTTTTTTAACGATCAGCGCTGCAACCGCAGCGATCCCTGCCGCACAGGCGGCTGAAATCAGAACTTTTTTCATATCGGCACCTCCTTAGTCTTTAATACCCTTGCAGATGGGGATCAGAAACATCAGCAGGACGATCCCCACCACACCGACGATAATGCCGGGGATCATCAGGCCCTCCCAGACCATGGTCATGCACATGCCCACGCCCAGAACGAGCGCCCCGACGATACTCAGTACGATGGTCCCAACCGTCCGGCCGGACAGCTTGATCACCACCGGTTTCCCGCTCATCTTGCGGCGAACGAGCAGCATGGCGAGCAATACGACTGCGCCAATCACGGCTGCCACGACGCCCGGCGTGAATGCATTCCATGCCGGAATCAGGGACATGCACATTCCCAGCGCAAAC
>USLQ01000194.1 GCA_900555545.1 uncultured Oscillospiraceae bacterium
GAGAATCTCCCCCTCGCGGTTCAGGATGGTCAGCCGGATATCGCTGCCCGTACCGTCCAGCCGTCCGCCGCGCTCAATGGCAAAACCGACCGGATCGGCCTCCATCTGCTCCTGCTCACCGGCGATCAACACCAGCATCCCCTGCATCTGGGATCGGATATCCCCCAGATACACGTGCATTGTCAGCGGGACGGCGAGCAAAAGCATCACCGCAAGGCTCGCCGATACGGCGACCAGCGCGATATAGAGAAAGCGCTTTTTCACTGGATCCGCCCCTCCTCCAGCTCCGCAAACCGGTACCCTACGCCGCGCACCGTAAGGATGTAGCGCGGATTGTCCGGCTCATCCTCGATCTTCTGCCGCAGGTAGCGGACGTGAACATCCACCGTGCGCGTATCGCCTACAAAGTCAGTCTGCCACACCCGGTTGAGCAGGATCTCCCGCGTGAGCACACGGCCCGGGTGTTTCATCAATTCATAGAGCAGTTCATACTCCCGCAGGCTCAGCGCAATCTCCTGCCCGTTCTTGGTCACGCGGTGGCGGGCGGAGTCGAGCTCCAGCTCCCCGCGCCGGATCAATTCATCCTTTGCGCTCAGATAATCCCCGCGCCGGATCAAAGATTTCACACGTGCTGCGAGCTCTTTGACACTGAAGGGCTTGGTCAGATAGTCGTCCGCCCCCAGTTCCAAACCTAAAACCTTATCCACCTCATCCGAGCGCGCCGTGAGCATAATCACCGGGATGTGGCGCCAGCGGTTCTCCGCACGCATACGGCGGCACACCTCCAAGCCGTCCGGCTGCGGCATCATCCAGTCGAGCACCACGCAGTCGGGCTCCCGGGTGGGGATGGCCGCAAGCAGCTCCCCGCCGGAGGAGAACTCCACCGTCTCATATCCGGCATCCTGTAGCCCCAGTGCAGCAAGGTGCCGGATATTGGCCTCATCATCCACTACGTAGATCAGTGCCATCGTTTCACATTCCTTTCACGCCGGAATCGGGGTGCCGGCCTGTCTTGATAAACAGGACCCATTCCGCAATATTGGTGGCGTGATCCGCAATCCGCTCGATGTATTTGGCGATAAACAGGTAGTCAACCTCGCGCGGGATCTCCACAAGCTCGCCCGACAGGTTGGAGCACCCCTCCAACACAGCTTGGGAAAAGAGCTTGTCGACCGTATCGTCGCTGCCGCACACCTGTTCCGCCTTGTCCGCGTCCCCGCAGACAAAGGCATCCAGTGCCAGATTAAACATCCCGCGCGCGCATTTCATCATCTCCAGGATCCGCGGCGGCGTCTGGATCGGATGGCCGCCCTCGGCGAGCGTCTGGATCAGCTCACATATATCATAACACTGATCCGAGATTCTTTCCATATCTGTTACAATTTTTAATGCCGCAGTGATGGTCCTCAAGTCGGAGGCGAGCGGCTGTTGCAGGGCGATAATATTCACACACATATCCTCCAACCGGCGCTCATACCGGTCCACCGTCAGCTCGAGCTCGCCCACTTTGGCCGCACTCCCGGCGTCCGTCCGTTTGAGCACGTCCATGGTATCGCCCAGCACCAGGTCCACATCGTGGCCCATATCCACGATCCCCGCCCGCAGCTGCTGCATCTCACGTTCAAATAAATTTCTCGGCATGGCTGTTCCTCCTCTTATCCAAACCTTCCGGTGATATAGTCTTCGGTCCGCTTGTCGTGCGGCATACTGAACATAATGGCGGTCTCGTCGTACTCGACCAGTTCCCCCAGCAGGAAAAAGGCCGTGCGGTCACTGATACGGGCCGCCTGCTGCATATTGTGGGTGACGATGACGATCGTATATTTTTGCTTTAAGTCCGCCATCAGATCCTCGATCTTGGTGGTGGAGATGGGGTCGAGCGCGCTGGTGGGCTCATCCATCAGCAGGATCTCCGGCTCCACCGCCAGGGCGCGCGCGATACACAGCCGCTGGTGCTGGCCGCCGGAGAGTCCGAGCGCGGGCTTTTTGAGCCGGTCCTTCACCTCGTCCCACAGCGCCGCCTCGCGCAGGGATTTTTCCACAATCTCGTCGAGCTGCGACCGCTTTTTGATGCCGTGGACACGCGGCCCATAGGCGATATTGTCATAGACGCTCATCGGGAAAGGGTTGGGCTTTTGGAACACCATGCCCGCACGGCGGCGCAGGAGTGTGACATCCGTATCAGGATGATAGATATCCTCCCCGTCGATGCGGATCTCCCCCTCAATACGGCAGCCCTCCACCAGATCGTTCATGCGGTTGAGTGTTTTGATGCAGGTGGACTTGCCGCAGCCGGAGGGCCCGATAAATGCTGTGATCTGGTGCTCCGGGATCTCCATGCTGATCCCCTTGAGTGCGTGAAACTCCTTATAATATAAATTCAGATCCCGGATGGATATTTTGATCTGCTGGTCCATAAATCTGTCCTCCAATGTAGTGATAAATTACCGTTTGTGCAGCCGGTGCGCCAGGAATCCAGCGAGCCTGTTGAGCAGGAATACGAGGATCAGCAACACGGCTGCGGTGGCGTACGGGACGCCGATCGGATCCTTGCCGTTCATGGCGGAATTGTACAGGAACAGGGAGAGGGTACATCCCTGGTCCATCACATGGCCGAATATCTCATCCGGCAGGGCATAGCCCGATACGCCGACTGTAAAGAGCAGCGCCGCGGTCTCGCCCACAATCCGCCCCATTGCGAGGATTACCGCCGTCAGGATGCCCGGCATGGCGCACGGCAGCAGGATGGAGAAAATCACACGAATCTTAGGCGCGCCGAGCGCCATTGCCCCCTCCAGATACCCGCCCGGCACGGCCAGGAGAGCCTCCTCCGTGGTGCGGACAATCGTCGGCAGGATGCAGATCGCCATGGTAAAGCACCCAGCCAGGATACTGTACCCCCACTGGAACTTAATGCAGAAGAACGCATATCCGAATAAGCCGAAGATGATCGACGGGATGCCGGAGAGCACCTCCGTCGTAAAGCGGATCACCCGCACTAATTTGCCCTGTTTGGCATATTGCGTCAGATAGACGGCGCATCCGATCCCAATGGGCGCAGCGATAATCAGGGTAATAAAAATCACATAGAGCGTGTTCAGAATCATCGGCAGGATGCCCTTGGAGCCATTCTTGGTGGCCGAATAGGTGGAGGTCAAAAATTCCCACGAAATATGGGGCAGGCCGTTGATCAGGATATGGCCGATGATGAATACCAGAACCAGCACCGTAACCGCAGCGCACAGCCAGATCAGTGCGCGCAGTGCATTGTCGCCGGGGCGGGGCCTGCGGCGGTGCAGGGAACCGGCCGGAATGGCCTGTGAATCTGTCTTTTTACGCACGTTCACGCGCCCCCTTTCCCGAGATGCGGTTGAATACAATGTTGATAATCATGATAAAGGCAAAGAGCACCAGCCCGATCCCAAACAGTGCCTGGCGGTGCAGGCCGGTGGCATACCCCATCTCAAAGGTGATGCCGGAGGTCAGCGGACGGACCGCGCC